>CAJXKU010000086.1 GCA_913055945.1 uncultured Lentisphaerota bacterium
AAATGTGGGCCCGCCCTACATCTGCTGCAGTTGCTGCGATTACCCGATTCCCCTGTGTGGTAATATCGTGCATGTCACCGTGTCGTTCGGTCGGGACTTCAATGGTGTCCTGATGGTACATTCCTCGAAACTCCGTTCCTGCGTTTTTGCTGATTCCGGTCCGTGTTGCCGGAATTATATATGCACAGCTATCAATTGCCACTCCTTCCTTCAAACGTCCGCAGGGCGTCATCAGAGCGTACGCACAGCCGACGCCCTACATCTCAACTCCTATCTGTGAAGCCACCCCGCCGGAAAGCGCATGTTTGACACATCGCATATCTGTAACCGTATCGGCATGATCGATCAAGGCCTGAGGAGCTGAGCGGCCGGTTAATATCACAGCCATAGATGATCGCTGCACCCGTGTCAACATCTCGCAAACACGCTCCTCCGTTAAGAGTCCCTTTGCGACTGATCCCAGAATTTCATCCAGCACAATCACGCTGTGCTTCTGGGTGCTGATCATCTCCTCTGCAATGCTTTGCGCCTTCTCAGCAGCTTCTCTATGTGTGGCAAACTCAGGACTGTCGGAAGACGGTACAAACCCCTTGCCGCAGACCTTGAGCTCTACGTTCTGCATCTTCTTACATGCCTCTACTTCTCCGCTTCCGGTATCCTTTTTCATATACTGAACAACGCCGCACGACAGGCCGTGGCCAATTGCTCTTAATACACATCCGAAGGCGGCCGTGGTTTTACCTTTTCCGTCCCCGGTAAAAATCAACACGCGAGGTGAACTGTTGCTTTTCTCGTTCATAGAAGATTTTCTCCATTCAGTCGTTCTTGCTCTTTATCCTTAATTAATGTGGGGCCTCTTGCCGAGGTAAAGGTTCACATTCTCACTGCAACTGCAGGACGCGGCACGTCACAGCATGTGCGACGGATCAGCTTAACTGAACCGGCGGACCGGACACTCATTTTCGGCATCTATTCTGCTCTTCCCACGCCCGAATTATCCACGGCATTACGGCCAACGCCAGACCGATTCCTACGACATCCGCTATCAGATCGAGGAACGAAAAGGCTCGTCCCACGGGCACATAAAACTGAAGGGTTTCAATAACCACCCCCAGGACGAAAGCGAAGAAGCCGGCCATTCTTAACCGCCAGGACCACCGACTGGTAAAAAGCACCACAGTCCACAACATCAACACGGCTAAAACACTCCAAAGCAGAACATGAATCACTTTATCTACATGCGGAATTCCCGGACTTCCTCTGCCAGGTATAGGCGTCAGACAGACCACCCCCAGAACGCAGACATATGTGCACGTGATTGCACTTCGCCACTTCACTGACACTGTCAGTAGCCGCTTAGGAACAGTTCGTACATGAAATCGCGACATCCGCTGTTACCACTTTCTGTCCTTTTGGCCTATTACTGTATAGTATATAAAGATTCACGAGCTGAAAGAAAAGGAGCAACCCACCGTTGCAATCTGATCTGGCTTCTCACACCAAAATCTGGTCCGTCAGCGAACTCAACCGCGTTATCCGCGAGTTCTTTGAGCAGACGTTCTACCCCCTCTGGATTCGGGGTGAAATCGGGAATCTGACGATCCATCGCTCCGGACACGTGTATTTTACCATAAAAGACGATCGGAGCCAAATAAAAATCGTCTTTTTCCGAGGCGCTAACACCGCCCGTAAATTAAATCTTCAGGTCGGCGACGAGGTCGACGTGTGGGGACATTTAAGCGTTTATGAAGTCCGCGGTGAATATCAGATCATTGCCCGGAAAATTCAACCCTGCGGTACGGGGGCGCTCCGCCAGAAGTTTGAAGAATTGAAAAACCGATTGCGGGAGGAAGGCCTCTTTGATGAAGAACGCAAGAGAGCGATCCCCACCAGACCGAAGCGCGTGGGCGTCATCACCTCACCTCAAGGGGCCGCACTCCGTGATTTTCTACAGGTCCTTTCGCGACGGTTTTCCAATATCCATGTACGCATTTTTCCCGCCAGTGTGCAGGGCGACAATGCTGCAAAAGAGATTGTTGAAGGGATAACCTTTTTCAATAAAACCAAAGATTGCGATGTACTTATCGTCACAAGAGGCGGCGGAAGCCTGGAGGACATATGGCCGTTTAACGAAGAAAGCGTTGCCCGGGCAGTCGCTGAGTCAAACATCCCCGTCATCAGCGCAGTTGGGCATGAAGTCGATTTCACTATCTGCGACTTTGCCGCTGACCTGCGCGTAGCCACGCCCTCCGCCGCTGCAGAACTCGTCATACAGAAAAAAGAAGAACTGCTGGAACGCATCAGCACCCTGCGGCGCCGGCTTCAGGACCAGTTACAAATAAAGCTAAGCGAGTTGCGCCGCCGTACAGATAAAGTCGTGCATCATCCCGTATTCAGAGAACCGCGCAATGCTGTTCGCCTATACGCGCAACAGGTCGATGACCTGCAGGCCCGCCTCGCGAGAGCGCAGCAGAAGACCCTTCAGGATGCCTCTTCCCTGCTGGAGAACCTGCAGGGAAAACTCCAGGCCATGAATCCGCACCAGGTCCTTGCCAGAGGATACGCCGTTTTACTCAAAGAGAATACGGACGAGCCCGTCACCAATGCTGAATACGTCAAAGAGGGCGAACGCTTACAAGCCCTTTTGCACCGTGGCAGACTCAACGTACGGAACGAATGTTCAATTGCGCCTGACAACGCTGAAACATCATACAATACAGAGGACCCCCCCAATGGCTGATTCAGAACAACAACCCCGGAACCAGGAAGAAGAACTGAAATTCGAAGACGCGCTCGCAAGGCTGGAAAACATCGTGGGCAAAATGGAAAAAGGCGAACTCAGCCTGCAGCAGATGATGCAGAAGTTTGAGGAAGGCATGAACCTTGCCAAATATTGCTCGAATAAACTCAACGAAACAGAAAAGAAGATTGAGATGTTAATGGATAAAGCCGACGGTGAAGCCCAGTGGAAAGAGATGGAAGACTCTACCCCCGATACTGCACAGGAACAGAACATCGACAGCGAAGGCAGCAGCACTGAGGTATGAAGTAATGCTTGGTTCAAGAGTTATGCGAAAACAATCGTGAATGGCCGCTTAACAAACAAATTATTGCAAATAAAGACGAATACATCTGAAGGCAACTTATGACACACTCCGTAAATGCCGACGTTCGACGGGAAGTGCTGCTGTGCGCATTTCCTCTCATTGCCATGATGGTAATCTCAACCGCGGCAGCTGCAAGCAACGGAACTCACCATATCACCATTCAGAAAAGCACCGAGGGGAAGAATCCGACCCTCGCGATAACAGAATTCCGGGGACCGAAATCGATAAAAGAGCGCTTTGTCCGGATCCTTCGCACGGCCGACTGGTTCAAACTCGTGTCCGATGCGAAAGAATCCGCGTACCAACTCAGAGCCGGATTCATGCAAAACAAGAATCAGGCAGAACTTGAATTCGCCCTGAATACCCCTGCCGCCGACGGGGCAGAAATCACGGCAGACGTATCACGAAGCGGCCCCAAAGCTTCCCATCAGGTTCTCTACCGAGCGGTGGACACCCTGATTGAGCGGGTGTTCGATCAGCCCGGACCGTGCGTGTCACGGATTGCGTTTGTCGCACCCCACGATGAAGGCAAAGAGGTTTTTTCAAGTACATTCGACCTCTCAGACATCCAACAATTGACCAACAACGGCTCCATATCGACCGAACCTTCATGGGGTTCAGAAGGACGCTACCTGGTGTACACGCTGTACCGGAATCATCGAACTCATATCGTGTTGAGCGATATTCAGAAAGACAGACAACGTGTCCTGGTCTCCGGCTCCGGCCTCAAGTCGGGGGCGGATCTCGACCGGAAAAACAACCGTCTCGTACTCTCAATGAGCACAGAAGGCCAAGTGGACCTTTTTATAAAAGACCTGAAAAAAGGAAGATACAATCGTTTGACCCGAAACGGATATGTGGAGTCCTCGCCGTGCTGGTCCCCCGACAAGAAACGAATCTGCTATGTATCAGACATCAGCGGAAGCCCGCAACTGTACGTCATACCCGCCCGCGGCGGGCAAAGCCAAGTCCTGGTGAACGAATATGCGCAGACGGTCTCCCCGGACTGGTCGGAAGTATCGGGTCAGGTCATCTTCAGTGCCAGACACGAAGGCCAATACGTACTCGCCAAAATAACGCCCGGCTCGGGAGAGGATCCGCAGATCGTGATCTCAGAGCCGGGCGATTGGGAATCCCCCTCCTGGGGGCCTGACGGGCGCCATGTCATCTGCACACATACCCAAGCAAACCAGACGCGGATTGTTATTGTTGACACCCGACACGGCACCGTCATACCGCTGACCAAACGCCGGGATTTTGCTCTGCCTGTATGGACAAAGACCAGAACTCGCTGAAATATTTACTGCAGGACTTCGCCGGTTACCTTACGCTTGAATGCGGGTTGAGCCGCCGAACCTGCGAAGCGTACGTTAGAGACGTGGAGCAATTCACTGCGTTCCTGGAAAAGCGCGAACGCACCGTCCCCGAAGCAATCCGCCGCGAAGAGATCCTCAGCTTCCTCGAAGAGAACGCTGACCAGGGGCTCAGCACCACCACACTCGCCCGCCACTTCGTCTCCATTAAGGTTTTTTACAGATTCCTCATCTACGAACGCCTCGTGGAAGCGGATATCACAGATGTCATGGACAGTCCGCGCCTGTGGCACAGCCTGCCGGACTGCCTTACCCTGGACGAAGTCAACAGCATGTTACAGGCTTTCACCACAGACACCAAAGTAGAGCATCGCAACAAAGTCATCGTGGAATGCTTTTACGCCACCGGCATACGGGTCAGCGAACTGGCAGCACTCATGCTCGATGATATCAATCTGAACGATCGGATCCTTGAAGTCCACGGCAAAGGAGGACGAAAGCGCCTCGTGCCCTTCGGACAGCCGACGCAGACGAGTCTCAGCCGCTATACTTCGGAAGTAAGACCCGTTCTGCAGAAAGACAGTTCTGACGGACACCTTTTTCTTTCCGTCAACGGGAACGCACTTACCAGAGCCAGAATATGGCAGATCGTAAAAAATGCAGCCCAACGCGCAGGTATAAGCAAACCCGTATATCCGCATTTACTGAGACATTCCTTCGCCACACACCTGTTAAGCGGCGGAGCCGACCTTCGGGTAATCCAGGAAATGCTTGGTCACGCGGACATAAGCACCACGCAAGTGTACACACATGTGAACAAAGATCGCCTTGCAGATATTCACCGACGCTTCCACCCGCGGGCCTGATGATCACCGAGGCATGCAAAAGCCCCATCTTCTATCGGCCGCGAATCGTTCATCCCCCGAAACTGATAAATCCTAAAATTTAGGATAAATACGCCGGAGTGACTGAGTAATCCGGCCGATCGCCGAAGGCGACAACTCCACCTGCCAGGGGACCAATTGCACTCGGTGATCAGAAACTTTTCCTTCTTCTCTACATTATAGTAACAAGCCGGTTTATGACAAACACGTTAGTTATGTGACATTTCTATGCAATATTCTGAAAAAACCAGTGCCACGGCCAGGAGAAAGAATCATGATTACAGCCGCGCTTGACAATTCTGTGCATCCCTCTTTTGCTCTCAAGCGGGACAATGAGGTCATCATTGATCAAAACCATACCTCCCCTCAGAAACGAACAGATAACATTTTTGCTCAATGGGTCCAGGAGCTCCTGCATGCAGAAGGCATGAGTTTTCAACAGGTTCAGCACTGGCTCGTGGGATTGGGTCCGGGAAGTTTTACAGGTATACGTCTCGCGATATCTCTGGTGAAAGGCATTTGTTTTCAGTCTCATACAACTTTCCAGGGCATAGCGGGTAACGCCGCTTTGGCATGGAGTTCTTTTCAGGACCAGGGGAAGAAGGAGAACAGTACGGTGGCCGTAGTCTACGACGGCCGCCGCAATCAGGCCATCTTGACCAAGTACACATACCTGCAATCCGGCTTGCAGGAACCCGAAGCGCCTTACATTGTCAACTGTGAAGACCTGCCTGAACTTGCCCGCGAGTGCCGTGCCGTGATGACGCCGCACCGGCAATTGGCAGAACGCCTGCCCGAATCGATCCGTCCCAAACTGTATGTAGCTTCGCCATTCAAGGCGCGGCACCTGCTCGATTACTACCAGTGCGAGCCTAGACAGGATTTTACATTCCCCCCCGAATCCGCCGATCCTATATATGTCCGCCCTCCCGCCTTTGTGAAACCGTTTGCATGGAAAGAAACGTGAAGCGATGCGGTGGAGAAAAAATAGCTTCCGCAAGCCGCAACCCCCTCCAAAGGGGCTGACGGAGAACATCAGAGACTCCACGCGATTTCCGGGAGCGTGATCGTAATCGCGGTCTTCATCGCCGTCGTAATCGAGGGGTTTCTAGGATAATACACCCAACGATCAAGACTGCGATCAGGATTGCGATTAGGGTTAAGGATGTAGTAAAGCTCAGTTCAGAACTTCGACTCGTAGGACTTCATACTTTAGAATTTGTTGTCAGAAGTCTCCCTGTAGAGGTATCAGGACCATTCCCTCACCCGCCGGTCTTGCTGGAACACTGGAACACTGGAACACTGATACACTGATACACCGATACACTGTCCCTACCCGCGCCCTTTTTCATTGAACCGGCCTTTCAGGCCGGCATATGGTTTCGTCCCGTGTGCACCCACGGTTGTAACCTTGGGCTACGCTGATACAGGCCCTTCGGGCCTTTGTCTCGGGTTATACTTCGATATTGTATACGGAAAAGAGAGCGCCCCGTTGTTTTATCCGGCGAAGTACCACCCGCCGGCAATCACCTCAAGTGTGATACGGGTAATAAAGCCAAACCGCCGGGCGGCGTGGATAGACAGGAGGACCGCAAAAAGGCCGGAACATACCGGAGACAACGTCTCCCCTTGGGGTGCCAGGGCGGCTCCGCCGCCCGGCGGGTTGGCTCGTACGTAAAACAGCGGATACTCGTCAAAGTACTCATCTAACACGACACGTTATGTTGCACGCAACATAACGTGAGCTCTGGACCCGCGAACAATCTTAATCGAATCGTTTGTACTTCCGGTATTGGGCATATACAGTAATCGTAATTGGAGGGGAAGCGAACTGTCGTGGTTAAAGGGTAGCTCGACGCCGGGCGAAGAATATGCTGTTCTGATTCTACGCACAACACAACCCGCCGCATAGGTGGGTCGGGTGTTGCAGGTGTTGAGCAGTTCCCTTGACGGTAGAATCCGCACAAATGGATTGAAGCTTAACATGAATCGGATTGAAGTAAAAGACACCTATAAAATTTTTGGGCATAAACCCCTGAAGCAAGCTTACCCTTTGATCGAAAAAGGGGAGTCAAAATCTGAAATTTTCAGAAAAACGGGATGTACCGTAGCTGTCAACAATGCCTCATTTGAAGTGGGACAAAACGAGATTTTTGTCGTAATGGGGCTCAGCGGAAGCGGTAAATCCACGTTACTCCGTTTAATCAATCGACTCATAGATCCAACTTCGGGGGAAATCCTCATCGACGGCGAGGACGTGTGCAGATTCTCAAAAGAACGCCTCAGGGATCTCCGCCGCGGCAAAATGAGTATGGTCTTTCAGCATTTCGGCCTCCTTCCGCACCGCACGGTACTGGAAAACGTCGGCTTCGGCATGGAGATTCAGAAAACGCCTGAAGAGGAACGCATCCGAAAATCCAAAGAAGCCATCGAACTGGTTGGACTTGAACAGAACATGGACAGCATGATTGCCGAACTCAGCGGGGGCATGCAGCAGCGCGTCGGCCTCGCCCGGGGCTTGGCTACAGACCCGGAGATCATGCTCATGGACGAAGCATTCAGTGCACTGGACCCGTTGATCCGCACACAGATGCAGGACGAACTCCTCCAGATTCAGGCCAAGATGCACAAAAGCATCCTTTTTATCACCCACGATCTGGACGAGGCGTTGAAGCTCGGCGATCGGGTCGCCATCATGAAAGACGGCTTCATCGATCAGATCGGCACGCCGGAACAGATCCTGACCAATCCCGCCACGGAGTACGTGCAGGCTTTCGTGGAGAACGTGGATCGCTCGAAAGTGATAACCGCCGGCACAGCCATGCACAAAACCTCAGCCTTAGTGGAGCACACTGTGGGGCCCCATCTCTGTGCTCGACGCATGCACCAGCTCGATTGGTCCGTCCTGCTGGTGGTAGACGATGACCGCAATTTTCTGGGCTACGTCACAATTGACGACGTCCTCGCGTTGGCCGAAAGAACGCCGGAAGAAGAAGACCAGCAGATCACCCGCAATATCGAATCAGTGATTCGCAAAGATATGCCCACAACCGGGGAAGAAACGCCGGTTATTGATCTTCTTTCTGAGTCAGCGGAAAAGGACCTGCCTATCGCTGTTCTTGAAGAAGACGGAATTTTTAAAGGAGTCATCACCAGACCCGCGCTTCTGGCCGCAATATCAGGAGACTGATGTAATGATAGATATTCCCCTCGGCAAACCAGTCGAAGACCTTGTAAGTTGGCTGCAAAACAACGCCTCTGCTGTTTTCGATTTTATCAAAGCAGTGGTTAAGTTTCTGGTCGAACGGCTTGCGGATATCCTTCTGCTTGAACCATTTCAGGTGTATCCGGCTGCTTTTGTCGCCCTTCTGGGCGCAATACTTACGATCGTAATGCTGCGTCGGCGCCACTGCGGACCTCGCATCTGGATACCTGCCGCGTTAATCCTCGTGGTGGGAGTGTTCATAATTGAAAGTTGGCGCACAACGGTGCTTAATAATCGGCTGGAACCCGAAACAGGCAGGCAGATGGCCACCACTTGTGAAAACTTCGCCAGGGAAATGAATCAGCAAGCACCTGAGACCGTAGAATTCGCCACAAAAGCGACCGGACTTGTCACCGAAGATCTGCGCGCATTCACGCGTAATGAACTTGACCAGCGACGTAAGACGTTATTGAAAGACAAAGTTCGTTCGGCTTTGGAGAAGGCATCCGGGGAAAGAGCAGCAACGCAGAAAAAGAAAGACCAGCTGAAAACGCTCCGGGAATTGTGCAGAAAGCCTTCTGTAGCTCCGAATAAACTTGAAGAAGCACTCAGAACGTTCCAGGACAATATATCGGACGATGACAAAACCCGGTATGATGAATTGACCACCTCTGTCAACAACCTTCTGAAATGGACACAGGAAACTCAGCGCAATCTGGAGGACGTGGCCGAAAAAAGTGAAGAAATAGAGCAGAGCCTCACAAAACGGGCCGGCGACCTGAAGAGAGATGCCGAAGAACTTAAACCGTTTATTGGTAAATATCCTGAATCGGTTAGCGCTGAAACCCGGCAACGCTTCTCCCGCGTTGCCGAGCGGGTTCAGACCGCTGCGGATAATCCGAGCCTCAAACGCTTGCCCGAGGTCTCTCTTGCCCTGGTTTCTGTCAGCAAAGACTTGTCAACAGACATAAACACAGAACTCGTCAACAGAATTGAACAACGGATCAATGATATTTCTAAAAAGATAAAGACGGCAGCAGAAACGATTCAACGTCCTGATTCCCCCATTCTACCGGAAAACAGCGAAATCATTGCCGCGAAACGGCTGATCGAACGTGATTCATTCCGAGCGGTGCAATTCTACGACAAGCTGGACAAGCTGGTCTCCGATATGAGCGGAACCGAAAAAGAACTTCACAACGAGGCATATACAGCTTTGAACTCGATCCTGGAGGCAGACACACTGCGGGAGCAGGTTGCAGATCTCCGTGACATCAACTGGATCCAGGAAGGGGTAGCTCAACGGACAGGAACTGTTTACGAGGATATTTCCGACGCGCTGAGCTCCGTCGAGGAAATCACGAACAAAAAAAGATTCCGAGGTGCTCTTTCTACAGAAACTGAGCGCACGCTGAGAAAAGCTATGGACACAGCTGTCGCCCTGCGGGGAATCAGTGACGCATACTCTCTTGCAGAAAAACTACGCAGAAGCAGCGAAAATCTGGCGTTTGCCAGCGACGAGCAGCAAAGCGGCACAAGGCTTCATGAGATCATGCGCAATACGCGTTACCAGCGTTTACAGGAAACCCTGCAGACATTCGAAAGCGCGGCGTTTTTAGATGTTACCCCGAACCTCGAGAAGGTGGCGGGCGATGTACGTGCTGCCCTGAGTGAGTTGAACCCCGCCAAATTGCGCTGGTATCGATGGACCATAATGATTGTTATCCTGGCCTGGATCGCCCTGGCGGGCGGAAGTCTACCGGTATTCTTCTTCACGGTGGCAGGATTTCTCCTCGTGGTCTCAATGGGATACGAGTACTGGAAGGCAACGATGCAGACACTGGCGCTCATCCTCTCTTCCACATTGATCGCATTATTGGCAGGCATCCCTATGGGGATATGGGCAGCAAAAAGCGAAGCAGTAGATCGGATTGTGCGACCCGTTCTGGACTTTATGCAGTCAATGCCTCCCTTTGTTTACCTCATCCCCGCAGTCCTGTTCTTCAGCCTCGGTATTGCCCCCGGCGTTGTAGCTACATTCATCTTTGCCACCCCGCCAGCCGTACGCTTGACGAACCTGGGCATTCGACAGGTATCCTCGGACGTTGTGGAGGCGGCCCAGGCCTTCGGGGCGTCGGGTATGCAACTTTTGGGGAAAGTTCAGTTACCACTGGCTATGCCCGTCATACTCCAGGGTGTGAATCAGACCATTATGCTGGCCTTATCGATGGTGGTTATCGCGGGCTTAATCGGCGCGCCCGGCCTGGGGGCACTTGTTGTTCAGGCAGTTACACAGGTCGACATTCCACTGGGCTTTGAAGCCGGCATCTGCATTGTTATTCTGGCCATCTATCTGGACCGGGTGATGCAAGTGATCGGCCGATAACACTGAAATATGAAGAACTGATGCTATAATAAAAAAGATAACAAGTCCAACCTAAAAACACTGAAGTGAAGAGAGAGGAGGTTTTTGTCATGCTGGACAACATCGTAGGTTTTGATAAATCGGTGCGTTTGATCGCGGCAGGTACCCTGCTCGTGGCCGCCTCACTTGGGGCAATTTCTGTGAAAGCCGAACGTACGGCAGATTTGGTATATGTACAATGGGCTGAAGGAGTAGCTTACACCAATCTTGCCAAGGTGATCCTGGAAGAAAAGATGGACTACGATGTCAACATCACCGATGCCCAGGTAGGTGCAGCCTATACCTCGGTAGCCCAAGGGGATAAAGATGCGTTTATGGAATGCTGGCTTCCCGTTCTGCACAAAGATTACCTTGACAAATACGAAAATGACTTGACCGATCTGGGGTATGTATACGAAGGTACCCAAAGCGGTTTGGTCGTCCCGGACTATGTGGATATTGACAAAATCTCACAACTGAATGAGCACAAGAGAAAGTTTGACGGAAAGATTGTGGGCATTGACGCCGGGGCAGGCGTAATGAAAACCACTCAGGAAGTTATCAGGGATTACAGACTGGACCTCGAACTTCAATCCTCCAGCGGCCCCACAATGACAACGGCATTGAAAAAGGCCATCGACGGGGGTAACTGGGTCGTGGTGACCGGATGGAAACCGCACTGGATGTTTGCCCGTTGGGATCTGAAGTTCCTTAAGCAGGACCCGAAACGCAAGAAGTGGAAGAAGGGAAATATCCATATCATGGGCAGGGAGAACCTTAAGGAAGACAAGCCCCGTTTGGCGAAATTCCTTTCCAACATGCATTTTACGGATGAACAACTGGGAAGTCTGATGCTCGCCGTCCGCGAAAAGGATCCGGATACGAGCGTCGCTGACGTGGCCGCCGAATGGATGGACAACCATCGGCGCTTAATCAGGAAATGGATCCCAAGATAAACGGAGACGCGACAGCTGATGAACCGCAGAAGCGCAATCGTGATCACTGTGCTTATTGCCCTCCTGCTTACGCCGGGCGCGGCAAGCGCCGCGACGCAGGATGTCTCGTCGGCCACTTATGAATCCGTCGTCGTTGACGCACTGATCGCCCGTCCCCTCGGGCTTGTTTCGACGGCGTTCGGCAGTGCCGTCTTCGCCCTTACCTATCCTTTTACGATCTGCGGCGACAAGGCGGACATAGCGCACAATGCACGGATACTTGTCTTCGAGCCGGCCGCGTACACATTTTCCCGGCCCTGGGGGCAATTCGATTGGCAGCCCGGAAATCGAGAGTAGCGAGGAACTTTACCTTCGACTCGCTGTGCTCTATAGGGAGCTGCAGCTTCGAGGGTGAAATTCAGCCTCGGATATCCAGAGCTCCAGACCTCACGCTGAAGGACAACCAGAACGCCTGAACTAAAGGCACCTTTGCTGGGGACGGCGGTCCCCCGCCGTTATGAACGCGGTATAAAAACGGACAGTGTAATGCGTATTATGCCTTGTTAGAAAAAATCGGGACCGATTTCCGTTTT
>CAJXKU010000087.1 GCA_913055945.1 uncultured Lentisphaerota bacterium
CGGGGCGGGCATTTTCGGTTCAGTTGGCATCACATCGATCTGGAAGAAATCAGCGCTGCGGACACGGTGATTTTCGCTGCTGGCTATTCGCATGTTACTGAAGGTGAGGGATATGACCGCAGTTTCGAACTACCTGCCGGACAGCCGGAACTGCTCAGGCTTGTGTCGGAAAAGAATCCCCGAACTGCAGTTGTTGTGAACGCCGGCGGGGCCTTCGACACAAGTGGATGGCTGGATCAGTGTCCAGCTTTGCTCCACGCCTGGTACGGCGGTCAGGACGAAGGGCAGGCCGTGGCGGACATTCTGTTCGGAAACGTGAATCCGTCCGGTAAGTTGCCGATCAGCTTCGAAAAAAGGTGGGAGGATTCGGCGGCTTACGGAAATTATCCCGGCGAAAACGGCCATATGAGCTACGAAGAGGGCATCTTTGTCGGTTACCGTCACTTCGATCAGAATGATATCGAGCCGCTCTTCCCCTTCGGATATGGATTGAGCTATACTTCTTTCGAATACAGTAACCTGACTCAATCGGCTGATCGTATGGGTGCAGATGGATCGGTTACTTTTTATGTGGATGTGACCAATACCGGGAACTGGAGTGGCGCTGAAATCGTGCAGTTGTATACGGAGCAACCCGACTGCAGTGTGCCGCGTCCGCCTAAAGAACTGCGACGTTTCTCGCGGGTTGAATTGTGTCCCGGCGAAACGCGTACGGTCGAGATGACATTGACGCCGGAAGACCTGGAGTTTTTCCATCCTGAACAGAACGGATGGACCACCGAGTCAGGTACAGTAACGGTGGACATCGGTGCTTCGTCGAGGGATATCCGAGGCCGGACAACATTCACGTTGTCGTAAATGCAGTTGGAGAGGGGGCGAAGACGCATCCCGAACATACAACAAAACCCGAGCTCCTGCCGTTAGGGTAGGGCTCGGGTTTTTTGTGCCGGACGCACTTGGGGCAGAAGTTACAAACCATTTGCGGACCAGGTGCCCGAATCGTAAGATGCGTTGGAGTGGGGATATTACTGCGCTACTGTGCGTCTGACGTGCATGTACGACGAAAGACCTCTTCTTCATAGTTCTGCATATCAGTCGGTTGTGCCGCGGTTGCCGCACCGCACGCACAAGCTGCCTCGAAGACTCTGCGGGCAACCCTGGGAACCACGCGCGGATCAAAGGGCTTGGGGATGGTGTATTTGGCATTGAGCGGATTCTCTCCATCAAAAAGGCCTTCTGCAGCGTCCTGCGGATAGGCTTTTGTAAGTACATCTCTGGGGTATCCTTCGATTCGTTCGGATGTGAGTTCCGCCAGGGCTTTTGCCGCGGCAACTTTCATGTCTTCTGTAATCATAGATGCGCGGGCGTCCAGAGCCCCTCTGAAAATACCCGGAAAACCGAGTACGTTGTTTACCTGATTGGGATAATCTGTACGCCCGGTACCTACAACAGCTGCGCCTGCTTCTACGGCGGAAGCAGGCGTGATCTCGGGGTCAGGGTTTGCCATGGCAAAAATAATCGGGTCAGGCGCCATGCTTCGGACCATTTCCTGAGTAACACAGTCTTTAACCGAAAGGCCCAGGAATACGTCTGCATCGCATAGGGCTTCTTCGAGTGTTGCGGCGCTGGTGTCACTGGCCAGGCGAGCTTTCTGGGGAGAGAGTTTTTCCCGGCGTTTTTTGTTGATCACTCCTTTGGAATCACAGATAATGACGTTCTCCGGTTTTGCTCCTGCCGCTATATAAAAATCTGTACAAGCGATTCCTGCGGCGCCCGCTCCGTTAACGACAATTTTCGCTTGGCCAAGCTGCTTGCCTACGATCTGTAATGCGTTCAGTACGCCGGCCAGAGAAATTATGGCGGTGCCGTGCTGATCGTCGTGGAATACGGGAATTCCCATCTGGTCTTTCAGTTTCTGCTCAACGGTAAAACATTGAGGTGAACCAATATCCTCGAGGTTGATGCCCCCGTAAGAAGGCTCAACCGCCTGAATTAAATGGATGAGCTCTTCGGCCGTTGTATCTTTCGGGCTGTGAGGTTCCGTGCCGGGATTCAAACACAAAGGCACAGCGTCGATATCCGCGAAGTATTTGAACAGCACAGCCTTCCCTTCCATTACCGGTAGACTGGCGTCGGGGCCTATGTCGCCCAGGCCCAGTACAGCGCTGCCGTCACTGACAACGCCGACGGAATTCGCCTTGCCGGTATAGGTCCAGACTTCCTCCGGGTTGTCACTGATTCTGCGACAAGGGGCAGCCACGCCGGGGCTATAGGCAAGTGATAAATCCTCCTGTGTTCGACACGATTTGGTCACGCGGGTACCGATTTTGCCTGCCGGCGGGCGGCTGTGGTAAGTCAAGCTTTTGTTTTGCAGATCATTGTCCATAAAAAATGTTCTCTGTTTTGACGTGCTCGCGTATGTTAAGTGAGATTCAGATAGCGCATCAGCCGCAAACGATGCTGTTCAGTCATCGCATTATGTGCGCAACCGTGTTGCTTGCATACTATAGTTCAGGTTAAGGATTCTCGAATGGCGTGTACAAACAGGACATGTATCATGTGTATAGAAAAATGGCAAAAAACTGTGTTTGATCTGATCGTCAATACCAGCACGGCGATCCCCCCGGATGTAACGAAAGCGCTGAAGGATGCCGCTGGACGTGAAGATCCTGACGCCAATGCTGCATCGATGCTGGGTAAGATGCAGAACAACATTGCACTTGCCAATGATAAAGTCGCGCCTGTGTGCCAGGATACGGGCACGTTGCTGTTCTGGGTTCACGCGCCGCCGGGTGTGCCCCAGTACCCTGTCCGCAGAGCGATCCGTCGCGCAATCACCCAGGCCACGGAAGAGGGGTATCTGCGACGCAACTGTATAGATCCTGTAAGCGGAAAGAATGCGGAGGATAACGTGGGGCCGGGTAACCCGGTTATTGAATGGGTGGAAAGACCGGACGCGGACATCTGTAACATTGCGTTGATCATGAAGGGGGGAGGTTCCGAGAATGTCAGCGTTCAATATTCGCTCCCCGAGAAAAGTTTAGGCGCGGAACGAAATTTTGAAGGTGTACGGCGATGTGTTCTGGACGCTGTCTGGCAGGCTCAGGGAAAGGGATGTGCGCCGGGTGTGTTAAGCGTTGTCGTCGGCGGAGACCGTGCCACGGGTTATAAAGAAAGCAAAAGGCTTTTCCTGCGTAAATTAGGCACGGCCAATGAGGACCCTTTGCTGCAGAACATGGAGATGCGCATTTACCAGGATGCAAATCGGTTGGGCATCGGGCCCATGGGGTTGGGCGGAAAAACGACTGTGCTGGATGTCTTCGCCGAAAGCCTCCATCGGGTTCCGGCGAGTTATTTCGTTACTATCGGCTATATGTGCTGGGCTTTCCGCAGGCGGTCAATTTCGGTCTCTTCGGAGGGGGAATTGTACGGCTACGAGATCTAAGTTGCTCCATGCAGGTTCGCGTCCGTACCGCCTATCGTAAGTGGCTGTCACTCCCAGTCAGCGCAGACCTGATTTCTGCCGTTCTCTTTGGCCTTGTAGAGGGCCGCATCTACCGCGGAAAGAAGCTCCTTGGGC
The DNA here is from genome assembly GCA_913055945.1 of uncultured Lentisphaerota bacterium. Classification (GTDB taxonomy): domain Bacteria; phylum Verrucomicrobiota; class Lentisphaeria; order Oligosphaerales; family CAJXKU01; genus CAJXKU01. The sequence goes on from CAJXKU010000087.1 coordinate 3,581, forward strand.
GTCCTGCATTCCGCCTCGGGCAGTGCGGCAACCCCGACACTGATTGTGACGGAGAAAACACTCCCTTCGGCGTCAAAACTTGCTTCGGCTACAGCCGCGCGCATTCTTTCTGCCATTTGTTTCGCGTCGGCCAAAGGAGTCTGTCGGCATATGATGGCAAATTCTTCCCCTCCATAGCGGGTGAGAACATCTTCTTTCCGTATACAGCTTCCCACGATAGAAGTGATCTTTTTCAGAACCTCGTCGCCCAGCGGATGTCCGTACGTATCGTTGATTTGCTTGAAATGGTCAAGATCGTACATAACCACGCTCAGCGGAAGGGATTGACGCTTGGCAAAAGCTATCTCCGTCTCGAGTTGGTCGAACAGGTGTTTCCGCGTATGGGCACCTGTTAAATGATCATAGATACTTTCTTCGCGTAACTTCTGATAGAAATTACGCTCGATTTCATCCTGATAGGCGAATTCAAGCACTGTGGACGTGCCTACAGCGATCTTGTCGCCGTCTTCAAGTTTCTGTTCCTGATCGACAAATCTCCCGTTCACGAAGGTGCCGTTGGCACTGTCGGTGTCGCGGATATAGATACCGTCGGAAGCATTCCGGATTGCTGCGTGGTGACGAGAAACACCTAAATCGGAAAGACTTATGTCTGCCGAAATATCACGTCCGATGATATAACATTCTCCTGTTAGAGGAAATATTTGACCAGCTTCCGGGCCGGAAAGGATAACAATTGAAAAGGTCCCTTCCGACGAGCTGTCATCGGTTGACATACGGCGGATTTTCTGGGTCGGAATCCGCATTGTGTGGTCAAGCTGATAACTGTTGTCGCTTTCTGAGTTATCGGCCATGTCAGAAACCCTTTCTATACCTTAGATATATCCCGGGTACGCTGAGGCACATCATCGGTTGATTCGATATAAACCTGAAGACATTACTGATGCGCCCCGCTGTAAGCATAGATTATCCCTGCATATCTTCCGAGCAAGCAGCCTGCCTGACGAAACGCTTTACCCGGAGACGTTATAGTCCGTAGCTCCCAAAAGCAGTTATACTGCCTACGGCAACGGGCAGGCTGGCGTTTGTACTATGCGTGTCTATCTTACACCCTGTGCGTGTGCCGTTTTGCCGCAAAGCGGTTACTCATCACGTGCTTCACGGTATTATTGTAATGTCGTCGCTTTTTGAAATATTGCAAGTCGTACTAAGGTATCCATGAATAGGTGTATCCGGGAACATTCGAATAATGACGCGGTATAGCAGGACAAAGAAGAGAGGACGTTCAAACCGGCTTTCTACGCAAGTAGAAGTAGAATCCCGGAACAGAGGGCGACGCCGGCTTTTTCTCTTGACGGCACGTTTGATTTTCTGGTTGATTATGGCGGCAGCTGTAGTAAGCTGTGGCTGGGGATTGACGTACGGCGGATTTCATTTGTTTTTTGCGGGTAATCCTCATTTTAAGCTGGAGGATATCGACATTGATACATGGTCAAAAGTGGCTGAGGTTCAAGTTAAAGCAATCCTTGACAAACACGGGGTGAGAGAGGGGCAGGTGAATTTATTCGCGCTGGATCTGGATGAACTTCGGCAGGCTTTGGAACGACAGCTGGTGGTGGACAAAGCATTTCTTCAGCGAAAACTGCCGACTCGTCTGAAGGTTGAAATCGTTGAGCCTGAGCCGGTGGCGCAGTGGCGAAAACCGGGCGGTATCCTGGTGGATAAAGATGGATGGTTGTTGCCGCGCTTAAATACAGAAATGGCAGACACGCTGCCGGTAATCACCGGTGCGCGCGAGGATACCCCGGATCGGGCAGGGGTGCGCGTGGAGGATCCGCTTGTACAGGCCTCTTTGCGGTTATTACATCTCGTTTCAATAAACGGCTGGAAGCAATCGTTGGATATTTCTATGATCCAGTTGGATTACTCCGAGCGCCAGTTGCGCGCCTATGTGCGCGAAGGAGTAACGTTTCGGGCCAACGCGCAGCTCGTTGTGCCGCCAGATGGTATACAGAAGGCTCTTCAACGGGCAATGACCATTGTTCGCCAACGCTCGCGTGCTCAGCAGACGATCAGTTTCATGGACGTGACTTACCGGCGGAATGTGCCGGTGCGTCCGTAAAAATCCCGGAAGACGGTAAAAGCCCCGTACTTTGCCCCGATGTATTATGTTATAGAAAAATAATAATTTTATTCTTTTTAGAGGTGGTCTGCAACGATTTTGTTGTGTACAGTAACATTGATTCAGAAAGGTGAGCATCTCTGCAGTATATGCACCACGGAAAGGGAGGTCATTCAGAATGAGTGTTAAAGTCCGCTTCAATGCTACTGCGCTTGCGCGCGACGGGGAAAGAGTCGGGACGATTAAAGAGATTGTCCTGGAGCCACAGACACACGATATTCTGAGTCTTGTGGTGAAGCAGGGGTTATTATTCGAAGAAGATCAGCTGATTCCCTTTGAACTGGTCGACAAAGCGGACGATGAATACATCTACCTGAACGCAAGCTCCGATGAATTATGGGAGCGCAGTCAAGTATATAATCATCAGCAGTACGCATCACTTGGTGCAAGGGCGAAGCACGAAAATCTTTCGGGTAAACTCTGGGTTCGGCCTATGGACAGTCAGATTTCGATTATACCGCCGGGGATCGGTCCTATCTCCCCGCCGGCAGATGTGCCCATCCCTGCTGAAGATATCGGGTTGCTGCACGGAAGTCAGGTTTATGATCTCAATGAGAAAAATGTTGGAAGCGTCAAGGGGTTAATTGCTACAAGTCTCGGCACCACCACGCACCTGTTGCTGAGCGAAGGGGTCGTGTTTTCGATGCCGAAAGTGGTTCCGCTGGATTGGGTGACGCAGTTAACTGATACCCAGGTGGTATTGTCCGGCGACGTCGCTGCACTGGAGCAGCTTCCGGACTATGAAGAGTCCTCGGAGGCGGGAGAGACGTCGTGAGCTGTGAAAGATCGTGATCCGGTATTCCCGGAACGAAGCGAGAGTGGCGGAATCGGCAGACGCGCTGGATTTAGGATCCAGTGGGCAATCGCCCGTGCGGGTTCGAGTCCCGCCTCTCGCACCATGTTTATCCCGACTATTGCGCCGCTGTAGCTGGATAAAAGCTATGTACGAGGTATGAACGGCTATTACGTGGAGTATATATGGCTTTATATAAACAACACGGCTCGCAGAACTGGTGGATCTCGATTTACCGCGGTCGAAATTACAAGCGGTTGCGGATTTCATCGGGCACGTCAGATCGGGAGCAGGCGCGCGCTATTGAGGCGAGCCTGCGCCGCGCGCAGAATAATCCAGGCAACGCAGAACCGAAACGAAACTACTGAATAACGGGGCACGCAAGCAGGGTTCCTCGTGGATTGAGACGCCCCTTGCTTTCCCTGGGCATCGATTAGTGCCTTGGATCGGGGGGGGGCGGAAGATAACGTAGGAGTTCAGGAATGGGAGGGCACGAACTCACCATACAAGGTCGGTGCTGCGCATGGGGTTTCGCGTGGACACGTGATCAGCTTGGGCGCATTGATCTAAGCGGACTGGCTGATTTCTTCATCCGGTGATTGACGGCGCTTAACGGTTTCGTGCGCGGCTTTGCGTTGAGCGCGGCGGTAATCGAGTATGCCGGCCGGCGTGTCTTGATCTTCTTGCGAGAGAACAGGCATCTGTTCGAGTTCGAGCCGATGCATCAGGTCCATGGCTTCGTTGAGGGGCATGGAGGGATACAGCTTCTCGTCCACGGATTGGGCTACATCGTCCGCGAGGAGCCAGTGCCAAGCCTCCCGGCTGACAAGGACTTCCTTCAGGTCCTCCAGGGAGATGGTCCCTCGCAGTTTACCGGCTTTGTCAACCACCGGTACGATGAAGCAGTTATAGTCGGAGAATGCTGCCATAATTTTCTCGACGGGGGTGTCGAGGCGAAAAGGGGGTATCTCGGTGGTCATTACGTCTTTGACCTGCCAGCCGGCTATAATGTCCTCTTCCGTGACGTCACGATCGATTTCATCAGCGAATTTTACAGCGAGTTTGGTCAGCGGCGGGCCTATAAGCTGGACAATCAATGTGGTGGCCGTGACCCCGTACACAATCGCATTGCCCAGACTCATGTCTGCACTGATCTGCACGCCCTGCAGGTGTTGACTCGCCATGATGGCCAGTCCGACTGCCACGCCGCCTTGAGCCATCATTCCGAGCCCGGTATATCGTTGTACCACCCCGCTCGCGCCGCCGAGGCGGGCACCGAGCAAAACGCCTCCAGCCTTGCCCGCACTGCGACATAAGACGTATCCAGCAACGAGGGCCCAGAGCCACATCGGCATATCGGAAACGCCCAGCCGGGCCCCGACCATGACGAAGAACAGCACGTAAATGGGCTCAGAGTATCCCTGCATCGTCTTGAGCAGGCGCTCGCTGCGTTGGGGGGCGAGGTTTACAAAGGTAACCCCGGTCGCCATGGACGCCAGGATGAGATCCATTCCGACGGCTACGGCAATGCCGTCGACCAGCAGGATGATGCCGAAGGTCAGGGCGAAGATACGTTCGTCTTTCTGAGTGTAACGCGCGATAAAATTCAGCACAAAACCCGCAATCGCCCCGACGAGCAGGGCGCCTCCCAACTCAATTCCGATGGTTGCGGCTTCGTGGGCAATAGAAACGGATTCGCCCTGCGCCAGTATGCGGGACGTACTTGTGCCGATTCCGTACAGCGTCATCGCCAGAGCGTCGTCCATCGCGACAAGAGCAATAAGAGCAGTGGTAACCATGCCGCGGGTGCGGTATTCCCAAAGAACCTGGATCGTTGACGCCGGGTCGGTGGCGGATGCCACTGCGCCGAAAACCACGCCGCCGGCAGCAGCAACGACGAGACTTTGCGAGACAACATAGATGATGGCCGCTGACACCAGTCCAACCATGACAAAAGCGACGACGCCTTCGCATACGAGCATAGAGGCAAATTGCTTTCCGTATTTCCGGAAGTTTTCCCCTTTAAGTTCACCGCCGACCAGAAATCCAATGACGCCAAGAGCAAACATCGTGAACGGATGGAGGGCATGAATATCGGAGGAACTGACTATCCCGAGGCCACTCTTACCGATGATAATTCCGATGGCGATATACCCCACAACCTGGGGCACGTGAAGACGTCTGAACAGCCAGGCACCGCCGAGTCCGCCGACGACACCTATCCCGAGAATAAACAGAACACCTATGCTCAATGACCCCATAGGTCAGTCTTTATCTCCGATAAATACGCTGTACGCTTCCTCAGGGTCATTTGCTTGCAGAAGAGCATCGTGCACGTCGTCATCTTTCAGGCGTTCGCTGACCCGGGCCAATGTTTTGATATACTGAGAATGCTGTGTTTCGTGAGCTCCGATCATGCAGACGATTTTGATGGGCATATCGTCCAGTGATTCATAGTCCGGGATTCCACTGCGGCATATGCCGAGTGCCATGATTACGTTGGCGATTGAAGCGAGTCGGACGTGGGGAACTCCGATTTCAAGTCCGATGCCCGTGCTCATCAGTTCTTCTCTCTGGAAGATACCTTTGCGGAATTCCTGCAGGTTGCCAATGCTGGAGGTATCTTCAAAACAGTAAACGAGATTGTTCAGCATGGTTTCTTTATCTGCGGTATCCACAATAAAAACTCGATCCGCGCTCAATATGCGCGTGAGATCAACGGCGTTTGCGGTGCCATCAGCCATAGTCTGTATCCTCCGTGGTTCTTCTGGACAGTACGTAACATTAGCTGGGGTGTTAAGATACACCATTTGTCTATAATTGTCAATCTTTGACGTTAGGGATGTGTTCGGTGAGCCAGAACTTTTACTGTCCACCGTTTGCACAGAGATTTGGAAGCCTTTTTTCAGGCTATTGCGCATTGCATAGCCCCGAGGGAAAGCGTAGTGTTTATTAACAACCGGAGCTCACTTCGGAACTTAAACGCCATACGCTGCTGATGAAATTCGCATAGCGCAAAACTATGGCGTCCGGTGTGCTCATTTGAGTGACTTCTGGAGGTTGCTCCTCCGTTGCTCGGAGGATGAATACAGATTTTTGTCGTTTTTCTGCTCAACAAAGGCTGAGATGTTTTATGGGCGAATTGCTTATGGCCAACGAAGCGTGGATCCGCACCACTTTTTTTGTGGGTATTCTGCTTATAATCATGGGGGCGGAGGCAGCGTTCCCGCGCCGGCGACGCGACATACCGCGGTTTGTACGGTGGAGCAGCAATCTGGCTATCGTTGTCATCAACGCGCTGGCTGTACGTTTGATATTCCCCTTCGTCGCCATCGGATTGGCGGTTTTGGCCCAGGAACGCGGGTGGGGGCTTTTCAATATCGTGGACGTGCCGTTCGCGTTTGCCTGTATTATATCCGTGCTCACGCTGGATCTGGTCGTGTATCTGCAGCACGTGATGCTGCATGCTGTGCCTGCATTCTGGCGGTTACATCGTATGCATCATACCGATCTGAATTTTGATGTCTCCACCGGTGTGCGATTCCATCCGGTTGAGATATTGCTTTCCATGGGCATAAAACTTGCCGTAGTCGCAGTCATAGGGCCGCCGGCGGTCGCTGTTCTCATTTTCGAAATTCTGCTGAACGCCACCTCCATGTTCAACCATAGCAATCTGCGCATTCACGTCGCTGTTGACCGCGTGCTGCGTCTGTTGGTGGTTACGCCCGATATGCACCGTGTACACCACTCAATCCACCCTAACGAGACCAACAGCAATTTCGGGTTCAATTTGCCCTGGTGGGATCGGCTCCTGGGCACGTATCGTCCGCAACCGAGGGAGGGACATGAAGGTATGACCATCGGCATCGAGCAATTCCGCTCTCCCCGCGAACTTACACTGCACCGCATGCTGGTGCAGCCCCTTCGCGGCCCGGCAAGCGGTTATCCGGTCAACCGACGGAATAAAGAACCGGAATGACGCAGGTTCTGTTCACGCTCTGTTCCGTTGTTGGTTGCAGAACGCGGGCGCATGGCACAGCTGCGAAGGTTTAGGAGATGCTGAAGAACAGCTTAAGACGCGACGTGCCCGGGCATTTCTGCCCCAGCGTACATCCCCATTCTACACCACGGAAGGAGTTAACCATATGAACCTTTTTTGCTTTTGGAACAATACCATTGGCGAAGTCAGTTTAGCGTTATATACTAACTGTTAAGTGGTTAGGAGAAAACTACTGATCTTCAAAAAGGAGGAAGCGAGTATGAAATCTTCTGTCCATGTAAGCGCGTTGCTGGTAATGACCGTGTTGCTGGGGGTGCCGTTAGAGGGTAGGGCCGCTGACTCGTCTCATCGGAGTGATGTCCAGGCACGCCACCGCCTGGTTTGGTGCTCTGCAGAAGGCGGTGTAACAGTTGACGGGGATCTGTCGGATTGGCCGGGCCTGGTGAAAGACGGCATTGCGTTCCACCAAAAACTGGGGCATACCTCAGGGACGTTGAACAGTGGTGACCTTGTGGAGGGTTACGACGCGGCAGTAGCCCGCGTGATGCGCTCGAGTGATGGGGATGCGCTGTACATCGCGGTGAAAGTGCGGGATCATTCCATACAAGAGAAAGGAGACAGTGAGAGTTTCAGCAGCAACGATTTTGTGGATCTTTATTTGGACGTACGGCCCCTCAGCAACAACGACGGTGCAGTGCTGGGCGATTCGAGTTATACGAGCGGCGTCTACCATATTAAGCTGGCGCCGGGAGCGAATGGCGTTCAGAAGGAAATCTCTTACGGCAGCATCTCTTCTTTTTCAGTGAGCGAAGGGCGCTTCGGCAACGGCGGTGGGTACGTCATGGAGATAAAAATCCCTCGATCCAACCTGGGATCCAATCCGCCGTCGGGCCGTTTCGGCGACCCTGTAGGTATAGAGCTCCAGATAGGCGATCGGGATGACAACGGCAGTCTTTCGCCTGAGCAATATTATTCCTGGAGTCGTATTGGCGATTATACGGATGACCCCAGTAAGTTTGCCTGTACGAGCCCGGACACCGACGTGTCCCGCCCGGAGCCTTACGTGGCTACCCGCCCCCTTCGCAATTTCAAAAATCAGGGCAACTATTACGGAGGACAAGTGCTTATTGCGGGCTTGGCTACTCAACTGAACACGTCAGTAGACAACACTGATATAAGTCTGACTCAGAATTTCAGTCAAACGGCCTACGACAAGCCTGATTCATGGGGCAACACAAGCTCTCAAATACCCTCCTCTGGTACACTGAACACTACGAACTATAGCGACCTGGGGCTTGACTATCACGTTCAGGAACTCCAGATACCCTCTACCAGTGACCACGCCCCGGGACGGTATAACTTTACCAACTCCTTTTCTAGCGACCTTTCCCGTGAAGATCAGATTATGAAATTTTACGGCAAGCCTGACATGGGGTGGGAACTGGTCTGGTTTAACCGAGTGGAAAGCGTCAGCACTTCTGATGTGAAATCGGACTTTGTAAATGAAGCGCTTCCGCCTTCTCTGGACGCGAACTACACAGACGGCAGTCAGTCTGTTCAGGGAAAAGCATTCGCCGATGTGCCACCCGCGCGCTGGTATGAGTACTCGAAACAAGCGGCGGATGATGGAGTACCCCCCGAGGAGGTGGACAGCTCCTGGAAAATCCGGCTCGAACTTGTGTCATCGCAGGGCGAAGGGAGTGTTGAATGGAGTAAAAAGGTTCCTGTCATGCCGATCGGAACGCCGTTTGAACTGCCGGCGCAGAATTTGAGCAAAGGCGAGTATGAGCTTTTTGTCTACGCCGTCGATCCCGACAACAATACTTATGAAATAGCAGAAGAGGTGCCCAATAAAGCTGGTGACAGTACACTGATGCGTC
>CAJXKU010000088.1 GCA_913055945.1 uncultured Lentisphaerota bacterium
CAAGTGTGATGTGAGACGGGCAATAAAGCCAAACCGCCGGGCGGCTGCGCCGCCCGGCGGGTTGGCTCGTATGAGAGAACTGCGTTCAGCAAGTCGTTTACCTGTGATCCGCAGTTTGTCTCTTGTTCGGGGTGTCAGGACTTTGGCCGGCGGCCATGCTCGTATCGGAATTGTACCGTTACTGTTTCCCGAGGTATTAGAGAGATCGAACTTACGATTGGGGCACCCTCAGGACAGGTGCCAGAATCGTGAATAAAAAACAATATGCCTAATAAAATCGACCAAAATTCTACTTTCCCAGATTACCGAAAAATAGCCCGTCCCAATTAGAACAATGAAGAAAATACCCGATTTTTTAATGTACGTCAATATTTTTCTTTCAGGTGACTTGTAAACCAGTCTTAAACGCACTATTTTTATTTTTAGAAGTTGAAAGTGAAACCAAATGCCACAACTTCAAGCCCGGAAATGAACCCGTGTGGTCAGGCTTCCAACCTGGGAAATCACCAAACGCTTCGTTTCATGCAAACAGTGTCGTAAACCTATAATCAACAACCCTTAACCCAAAAGGAGCCAACCCGCCTCATGAACAAAATCCTTGTAAGCCTGCTGACCGTATTCGCCGTAATGACATCAACGACAAGCGTATATGCTGTGCGTATGCCCCCGCCCATGGATGGGAACGGCACACCGGAAGATCCGTATAAGGTCTCGACACTCGAACATTTGAAATGGATCAGCGAGCATTCTTATGTGTGGAATGAGCACTTCCGGCAGACTGCAGACATTGACGCCTCGGATACAAGCACGTGGAACGATGGGAAAGGTTTCTCGCCAATAGGCCGTCGCAGTCGTTTTGCAGGACCGTTCACCGGCACATATGACGGCGCCCACCACACCATCGACAACCTGTATATCAACCGCCCCGACACCCCGCGTGTCGGTTTATTCGGCCTCGTAGAACAAGGCGATTCAGAGCCGATAGAGGATAGTACCACCCCCACCGGGGAAATCAGTCACCTCGGTGTTACAAATGCAGACATCACCGGAAAGTCGGACGTTGGCGGGCTTGTAGGCCAGTACGGGCAGGCCTTGGAAACAATCAAAGACTGTTATACAACAGGAAAAGTGGAAGCCACAGGCAATACCAGCTATGTCTCTGTCGGAGGATTGGTTGGTTACAGTGCCTCAAGTACGATCACAGACAGTCACAGCACAGCCACGGTAATAGGCACCGGTTGCGCTGGAGGGCTTGTCGGATACTTTAGTTCCGGTACGCTCAAAAACAGTTATTTCAGCCGTACACTGGAAGACACAGATCACCAGGGAAGACTGGGGGGCTTGATCGGGCGTAGCCATGATGTCACTATCGAGAACTGCTACAGTGTCGGCACTGTAAATACCGGGAGCGAGAAGGTGGGAGGGCTTATTGGTGATGCTCGCTATTCCACGGTGAAGAATTCTTACAGCAGAATGGATGTCATGGAAGAGGTGCCGGGAAGCGTCAGCTATGCCGGCGGACTGATCGGGAAAGCGTCATCCGGCAGCACAATCAGCCAAAGCTACAGCACAGGCCAATTAGTGGCCAGCGGCGCAAACATCGGCGGTTTGGTCGGAGCGGTGGACGCCGGCCGGGAGGCTGTAACCATCTCGGACTGTTACAGCAGAAGCAATGTGCGCGGCGGAGAAAAGGTCGCGGGGCTGGTCTGGGAAAATAACGGGGGCACGATTACAAACAGCTACAGTACTGGGGATGTTTATGCCGTCAACGACTGGAGCAGCGAGGCTGGACTCGTTGGGGATAATAAAAACGGCGGCACGGTGGAAAACGCCTTCTGGGATTCCTGGACCTCTCACTATGACAGTGACGCCGGTACAAAACAAACAACCCTCCACATGAAAACCCTGTCCACGTTTACAGACGCCGGCTGGGATTTTACAGATGACGGTGACGGCGCGTGGGACATGGACCAACTCGGCACAGTCAACGCCGGTTATCCCATACTCGCCTGGCAGAACGGTGCCGATAATATGCAAATCGCATTCAGCCAAGGGCAGGGAACCCCGGAGAACCCTTACGAAATTACCAACCTGACAGAATTGCGTGCCTTAACACTGGTTGAGACCTACTGGGATGACCATTACATCCAAACCGCAGACATAGACGCTGCACCCACGGAATTCTGGGACGACAGGGATGACAACAGCGACGGCAATCCTTACAATGATGCGAACGATACAACAGACGCCGGCGCGAATGAAGGGTTCACACCTATCGGAAGCAATTCTCGTATACCATTCGTCGGAACATATGACGGTCAGGGACACACAATAGACAATCTGTCCATCAATCGGCCTGAGGACCGTTACATCGGTTTGTTCGGGAGAGTGCAAAAAGGCAATTCAACCCCCACAAGTGATTCTTCTTCACCCACCGCAGAAGTAAGGAATCTCGGCGTCACAAATGTGGAAGTTATTGGAGGCAGCTACGTCGGCGCCTTGGTGGGCAGGTACGCTCACGCCCCGAAGACCATCGAGAACTGCTATTCAACCGGCACTGTGCAAGGCGCAGAGGGAAATTCTGATGTAAGGGGGGCTGTCGGAACGAGAGCAATAGCACGAAACGGGTTCTGTATCGGCGGGTTAGTGGGGCGGGTTCAAGATTCCACAATTAAGAACAGTTACAGTAACGCGACAGTCAAAGGTCAACAACACGTGGGCGGACTGGTTGGACACGCATTAAAAGTCACAATTCAGGACGCCTACAGCGCCGGGCCAGTCGTTGCCGAAGGCAACAACCAGGCTTGTCGGTATATCGGAGGGCTGATCGGGCACACATCAGATTCTGTACTCGAGGACGTCTACAGTACAGGTCCAATCTCTATTAACAGCACCGATACAACGCATAAATACATCGGTGGTTTGATCGGCGGTGTTGCGCGCGAAATGACAATCCGACGTGCTTACAGTACTTCGGAAATCATCGAACAGGAAGGGGTGACCGTCAGCTATGCCGGTGGACTGATTGGTTCAGTCGAGCGGGGGCGATCCTTTCGGAGCCCATCCACTGAAGACCTTCCGCCCCAAACCATCAGCCAAAGTTACAGCAAAGGCAGTATACAGGTCAGCGGCGACAGTATCGGAGGTTTGGTCGGTGGCGTCGCTCTGAATGCGGAAACGGGGACGTTAGCAATTTCAAACTGCTACAGCCGAAGTGATCTCCAGGGCAATGCGAACATCGGCGGCCTGATCGGAGAGGTGGTTATCGATGAGGGGGCCTCGACAATAACGAACTGTTACAGCCGAGGGAATGTCCAGGGCAATACCAACGTTGGCGGTCTGCTTGGCGTTGATGCTGAAAGCAATACCGTTGAAAACGCGTTCTGGGATACGGATGCTTCGGGCACGACAACCAGTGCCGCCGGAACGGGCAAAGCCACTGCCGCCATGAAAACGGTGGCCACGTTTACGGATACAGCCACGAGCGGCTTGAACGCACCATGGGATTTCCAGGGCAATCCTCACGATGACACAGCAGACGAGGAGATCTGGGGCCGGGCCGACAGTGTAAATAACGGCTACCCGCACCTCAAAGTTTTTCATCCGAACACCGCACCCGTTTTCGATAAGGGGGATACAGCCGTTCTGCAGGTGGATGAAGACGCCGGCTCTGTCGACATCAACACGCATCTTGCAGCTACAGACGCGGAAAGCGGACAGACCCTGACATGGCTGACAACTTCCGAGCCTTCCCACGGAGCGCTTTCCGGTTTCCCTGCGGAAAAAATCTCCGACGGCGCGTCAGTCGTCCCGTCCGGCTTGACATATCAGCCGGACACGGATTACAACGGCAGCGATACGTTCGATGTGCAGGTCACCGACAGCTTGCTGCGTCATACCATTACCGTCAATGTTACCGTCAATGCCGTCAATGACGCGCCTACAGCGTCTTCCAATACCGTAACCTTTGGCGAGGATACAACGTATGCGTTCCAAATCGCGGATTTCAACTTCTCGGATGTGGATGACGGTGACACCCTGCACAAAATTCAGATCACCAGCCTTTCTGGCCCGGGTACACTTGCCCTGAACGGCAGTGAGGTCGCTGCGGGGACCGAAGTCCCGTTGGCCGATTTGAGCGACGGTAAACTCACCTTTACCCCGGATGAGTTCGTGGACGAAGGCAAGGATTACGCATCATTCGGCTTCAAAGTCCACGACGGCAGTCTGTATTCGACAGAGAGCTATACCCAGACCATCGACCTGAACCTGGTCGATTATCAGCAACAGCTCAACGACGTGATCAGCGATGGGGAAGTCACCACGGACGAAGAGGCAGAACTCTGGCAGAGCCTGCGGGAGCTGCGCATACCCAACCTGGATAGCGATAAGATCAGCGCCTATGCCGCGGAACTGGCCAAAGCGGGAGAAGTTCAGAACAAGACAGCGATCTCCGCTATCGTCGAAGCTGTGAACGACGGACTGAAAACCTGCGCTGTGTACGTGTACAACGGCTGGAATTTGCTCAGTACGCCGTACAGAGACTGCGTGCCAGAAGAGATCTTTGGAGACAATCTGGGCGGGAATTTGTTCCGGTATGAGGGTGACGGCTACAAGATCCACAACCTGAGTGAATCCATGCTCCCGGGGTACGGCTACTGGGTCTACCTGCAGGGGCTCGACCAATCCAGTGGTGAGCAGGTAGTCATGGCAGGACCTGACGTGGCCGAGAACGCCAAAAACCTGCCCATTCAGGATGGCTGGAATCTGATCGGCCCGTTTGATGTCCCCGCAGATCAGCGCCGGGTGGCCGATATGAATTACGTGAACGGCCATCCCTTTCGGTGGGATGCGCAGAATGGCGGATACGTCTCCGTGCCCGATGATGCGGTTCTGCAGCAGGGACAGGGTTATTGGGGCTATATCGTGGATGCGGAGAAAGTCACGGACTTGGCTCTGGACGGCAGCAACCCGTTCGAACTGGATTACGAAATCCGGACCGTGACAATTTATCTGAAAGGAACGGCCAAGGGCAACTTCACGCACGTGAAAATTGCACTTTTCGACACGGACACCCAGGAAAATGTCCTGTCCCCTACAGTAGTAAAGAAGCAGGAAATCGGCGGCGGATTCGCCGTAACAGTGGCGCCTTCATCCCTGCAGCCGGAACACGAGTACTACATCGAGCTGGCCCCGATCCGCGACGGCGTGGAAGGTATGGCCATACGCACGAGTTTCTACGCGGCACCGGACAACGACGGCGACGGCATCCGAAGCGTTCCCGAATTTGCGAATCGGGATATGATGAACGCCACCGCGTCATGGCAATCCGATCAGTGTGTGATTACCATCCCCGATGCCGCCGGACAGGACCTACAGGTCAAACTTGACGTGAAGAAAAACGGCATGTACGAAAACCGTTCTTTGACGCAGAAAACAGTCGGTTCAGGCAATACGGTAAGCGTTGATTTGACCGGCGTGGCCAGCGGAACCGAAGTCCTCGTTTCCGTGCGCTTCGTCGATATCAACAACGGCACTGTGACACCGCAATCCGGCTGGAAAACATTCAGCAGAACGCTACAATAAGGGCGTAGGAAAAAAGACACTATTCGGATATGGACCTTCCTGCAAATACGCGCGCCCACGGGCACTCCTGGAGATGTGCTTGGCCTCGGGCGCTCCTGGAGATGTGCTTGGCCTCGGGCGCTCCTGGAGATGTGCTTGGCCTCAAGCACCATATGTGGCAGAGGCCTGCCACATCCCCAGATGAATATACCGTGGGGAGGCTCGCCACATCTCCAATAACCCTGCAAAATGGTAACAGGAAAGGAACACACATGAAAAAATTTATTCTATCCACCCTCATTGCCGCCGCGAGTACAGCCGGTGTAATAGCTCAAGACGCCTCAGAGAACGCGAACTGGCGCGTAAGTGTCGGTCCCAGTTACCGCACGTTCGAGGGCGTCGAACTGAAGGCATTTGAGTTGGCACCCGGCACGAACACGTTCCTCAACGGTAGTGTCACCGATGTCGGTGCAGGCAACTATACCTACACCGTGGAGGACTCTGTACGTCAGGTGGACAACGCCTCGCTGGACCGCATCGAATACCAGAATGCGCGTCTGGACGCATCCGACGAGAATCTTCAGGACGCGCCGGGTGCAACGTTGCGCTTCAGTCGGCCATTGATCCGGCATAACGATCTCGTTCTCGATCTGGAGTTATCGCTTGTCACTGCTTTTCTCAACGACGATCTCTCAGCGGGAGCTTCGACCACAACCACCCAGTTTGACATCTCCCCCAACACCTGGCCCAGCCAGGGTGGCCCCGGCGGCGGGCCGGACCCTGACGTCACAACGCAGACGTACAGCGTATACAATCGCTCGCAGATCACCAGCCCCATATCCGAGGTCACTGCGCGTGTGAATTATCGCTTTAATATGGACGTCTACACCCTGGGCGCGGGGCTGAATGCCCGACAAAACGTGGGGCCGGTCCAACTGACCTTCGGCGGCGGCCCTACCCTTTCGATCATTCCGTACGACGCGGAACGCAGCGCCACCGCGGCCTGGGCCAGCGACGACACCACCTTCTTCACGCGGCGTGACGATGCCGATCGGGACGTAGCCGCCCACGCCGGCATGTACGCGCGCGCCGGCGTTCAGTGGCCTGTCACCGAACGGCTTGCCTTCGGCGCCGGTGCCCGTTACGACTGGATTCCGCGGGATATGAACACCGACTTTACCTCTTTCGACCTGAGCGGATTGAGCGCCGTCCTCAATGCCACTTTCACGTTCTGAACATCTCCCAACCTCCACTGCTCCATCCTGAACGACATATTCGCGTTTTGCAGCGGCATCTTGACAAGTCGATCTTTCGGAGCACTGCGTGCAGCATGACGCATCGGCGCGCTCCGTGCGCCGCTTTGCACTGCGTGCAGCCCACTGCGTGGAGCGTGACAAATACATCCTGGATGTTGATGACAGGCTGAACGCAGTTCCTGAACGCAGTTCCAAAGCGCTGCAGAAACCGCAGCGCACTCCAAAAGACAGCCTTCCGGCTGTCGTACATGTGGTGATCGACGAAGCCGATCTCTGGAGCGGTCCCGATCGCCGCAAGGGGCATCGGGACTTTGGTAAGCCGCGCCCTGGCGCGGCGACGTTTTCTGAAGGACAAAAACATGGGGGGAATAGAATGCCGATAGATGGCTGCCGAAATCTTACCAGACTGCCATGCCACCAATGGATAAAAGCCATCCTTTAAAACATTTTTTCTTTCTCTCTTCAATTTTTTCCCAAACGTTCATTCTTTGCTCCAATCCTCAAGCATGAGTGAAGGCACACGGTCAAACTCATTCCTGTTATTCGTGACCAATATCAGTCCGTGAGCTCGGGCCTGCCCCGCAAGCATCATATCATAAGCGCCTATCGGTTCTCCGCTTGCGTGTAGTACCGCCCTGATACGACCAAAATGATACGCTGCTTTGTTATCAAAGGGAAGAACGTCAAGGCGGGCGAGCATTGCTTCGATGTCTGACAGATTCTGTTGCGGGTGTCGGGAATGTTCAGCACCGTAAACCAGCTCCCCTACCGTTACGGTCGAAACAGCCATCCGCCCTTCCTGCTGCTTGAAACGCTGTTTCACACGTTCCGGACGGTTCTTCATGGTATAAATAACGATGTTCGTGTCCAGCAGGTACTCAAGCATCACAACGACTCCCGGCTCTGATCTTCCGGCTGCTGTCGTTTTTCCATAAAATCGCTCGAAACGCCCTGTTCAGCAAACCAATCGTCCCAGGATTTGCCCGCCGGTTCTATAATGCGTTTGTTACCGATAGCGACAATATCCACCGCCTTTACTGATTCCGGAAAGGCAATATCCTTGGGCAGACGCACTGCTTGGCTCCGATTACTTTTAAAAAGCTTCGTTTGCACGTGAACCATTGCCTTACCTCCACATTTTACGTCTGCTGTTGATATGACCCATTAGTTCTACCATATAACGCCCAAAGGATATGTCAAACGTATATACAAACGGAATACTGGGTGGAAGACGCGGCTGCCGCTATTGAAATACGAGAAGATATCTGACATACAGAGTAAAACCAACTCCGGCTTTGAACGACAAGTTGTTGCCAAAGCAGATTCGCTGTAATAGAGTAATCCAAGGATACGGGACATTCCACCGCGGGGAATAATAAATATCGAAAACGGAGAGAATTTCAATGAATTCAACTTTGCAACTAAAAGCCTATCCCCATCTTGATTGCGATTCAAATATTGCTGGAGGAAAACCGATAATTGCCGGAACCAGAATTACGGTTGCCTGCATTGCCGGCTATTATCAATTGGGCATGAGTACAGACGAAATTCTAATGACGCTTTCCCATCTCACGCCGGCACAGGTCCACTCGGCATTAGCGTACTATTTTGATCATCAAATTGAAGTCGATTCGGACTTGGCCCAATCCTCGGACACCGAATACTGGAAATCTCGGGTCACAGCCGCTTAATATTGAAAGACCTTTCTCATGAAAATCCAATTACTGCTTGATGAAGATATTCATTTTGCTTTGGCGGATGCGCTCCGAAAAAGGGGCTACGATGTTGTGCACGCACAAGAATTGCAACGAAAAGGCCGTAGTGACGTAGAACAACTACATCTTGCTGTTGAACAGGAACGCTGTCTTTTTAGTTTCAACGTAAAAGACTTTGTGTTGCTCCACAATGATAAAATGAGTAGCGCAGAAGGTCATAGTGGCATAATAGTCTCAAAGCAGTTGCCTTTGCGCGAGACACTCTCTCGTTTGTTGAAGTTGCTGCGATATTATTCGAAGGAAGACATCCAAAACCGCTTGCAATTCCTCTAAACGATCAACGGACCTCGCAGGTAATGAATTCGAGGCGGGCAACCATTCATCTTACGGCCGAATATGGGACTATCTGACAGAAATATTACGGACAGAAAAATGACGCCATTTTAAAATGATTTCTTTCCGAACATAAAATTACGTCACTCATATATCGCCACAAAAAATCACCAAAATCACAAGAAGTCAGCGCAAAACCTTTCGCAATGACGGCGGGCACAGATTTTTTCGTGCTTTTTTTGTGTCTTTTCGTGGCGATAAATTTTATATGGACACAACAAACGCGCACCCAGGGACCACAGGACTACGGGACCACAGGACTACAGGACGACGGGCCGGAAATTTTGAATCTTGAATAATGAATATTGAATGATGAAGTAACAACCAACGAAGTTGAGTACGAATTGTAATCATCTCCCGCTATCGTTGACCGAAACGCGCCGCTTTCTCTTCGGCGAACCTGAAGGTTCGTCATGCCAAAGTCCCGATCTCTCTAAAGAGAATCGGGACACTCCAAAGACAGCCTCCGGCTGTCGTACATATGGTGATCGGCTTTGCCGATCTTTCGGAATGCGGCGCGTTTATGCGCCGCTTTCCACTGCGTGGAGCATGACATAACATCCTGGATCTTGACGACAAGCGGAACGCAGTTCCAAAGCACTGCAGAAACCGCAGCGCACTCCAAAGACAGCCTCCGGCTGTCGTACATATGCTGATCGGCTTTGCCGATCTTTCGGAGCACTGCGTGCAGCAACGCAGCGGAATAGGCGCCGCGAGTTTCACCCTTTCTGCCGGAGCTGTCCGCAGGCCGCGTCTATGTCAGCCCCGCCGCTTTTCCGCACGGTGACACGGGCGCCACAACGGGAGAGTTCCGCCACGAATTGCTCCACTTTCTTTTTTTCGGGGAACGTATACGTGCCGCTGATGGTGTTGTAGGGGATTACGTTGACTTTCGCCCGCACTTCCGTGGCCAAACACGCCAGGGCACGAGCTTCCTCGGCATTGTCGTTAACCCCTTCGAGAAGTGCGTATTCGATGGTGACCATCCGTTTCGTCTTTTCCCGATAGTACAGACACGCGCTCCGGATACTTTCCAGTGAATACCGATATGCCGAAGGGACCAGACGGGCTCTGGTTTCCTCCGTGCCGGCGTGCAGAGAAACCGCAAGATTCCACTGCCTGCCGGCATCCGCCAAGGTGTAAATGCCCGGCACAATTCCGCTCGTAGAAACCGTAATGTTCCTGGCACCGATACCTAAACCTGACGCACCGGATATCGTTTCCAGGGCGGGCTGCACATTCTCGAGGTTCAACAACGGCTCTCCCACGCCCATCAGAACCACGTTGTCGACCCGCTCCCCAAGCTCGCGACAGACGAAGATGACCTGATCCACGATCTCCTGCACGCCGAGATTCCGCTTCAACCCGTCCGCACCGCTGGCGCAGAACGCACACCTGACCGGACATCCGACCTGGGAACTTATGCAAACCGTTCTCCGATCAGATGCGGGAATCAGCACCGCCTCCACCCCGGAACCATCGGATAGGGCGAGACCGTATTTGATCGTGCCGTCCGCAGATGTCTGCTTTTCGGTACATTGGACGGAAAACACTGTGAACGCTGCCTCAAGCTTATCTCGCAACGCCTGCGGCAGATTCGACATTTCGTCTACGGACACGGCCCACTTGTCGTACAGCCATTCTCGAATCTGCTTGGCACGAAACGCCGGTTCACCCTGACGCTGCAGCCAGTCTTTGAGCTCATCGGGAGAGAGTTCTTTCAGGGGTGAGGGCATCCGGTTCTCCTCCTCATGCCTAACAAATCCGCGGCAGTTCTTCGCCGCTGGGTAGCGGCAGGATTCGTTCGCCGCCGATCTCCGTACGAACAATCGGCTTTCCCGCCGGCTCAGAAGTGATTTCACCGATAACAGCGGCCTGTTCATGGCCGTCCGGATGCGATTAGGAATCAACCTGAATGTTGCGCCCCTGTGCAGAACGTCGATCGTAAATTTCCTGTCCCGGATTCCGCGCACCGTTTGGCCCCACAAGGCCGCAGATGCTTCCTGCCGGGATTTCGAATGAAATGTCCTGTACACCCCCCCTGCTTCCGAAATGCTTAGAGAGCTGATCTACCCGAATACCCTCCCGACTGTTGTTCATGGCGGAATGTTTCCTTTCTGCAGTAGATTATGGTTTTTCACGTTTTCGCAATCCCGCTGTTATGTACCAGCACCGATTGTGATTTGCACTCTCCGGCTATGGCGCGTCTTCCCTTGAAGTCCCAAAAGAGGAAAACACCGGAAAAACCTGAACGGTTAGTCTCCCTCGTAAATCCATGGCGTGCAGGGTCCGAAACTCTGAGGCCCTCATACTAAAAGAAGCATCTCACGCGGAGATGTCATTAACGGGTAAGCCGACGGCTTGAGCGAGTTGTTGCTGTCGGTCATCAAAGGTGATAAATCGGTCGGGTTTCAGAATTGTAGCTGTTGCCACATGGAGGATGTCAAGCGAACGACAGCCCAGTTTAGAGGTGTGGCGTGTAAGTTCGACAGCCGTTGACGTGAGATCGCTCACATCAACTTGGGGCGTAGCATAAATTCCTTCCCGCAACCTGTCCTGCATAAGCTGAATCAGGCGTTCCACGTCCCGGGTTGAAATTTCGTTCCGAAACAGTTTCAAATTCAGTGCGTTGCGCATCTCAATCCGATGCAGAAAACAGAACGGTAACGGCTGGTCCTGGCCCGTCACTTCCTCGTTTACCGAGTTGGAATATTCCTCGCGGATGTAAAGCTTGATGAAGGCGCTGGTGTCAAGATATATCATCGGTCGCTTCCCCGGTCCTCCATAACCGTATCTGCGGCGCTTTTGCCGGCGTTGGGCACAGCCGTTTGCAGGTGATCGGGCCAGTCGAGCACCTTCTGCGGATCCGCAGGCACAATTTTCGCCGTTGGCCGGCCCCGGTTAAGCACAATCACCGTTTCGCCTCCACTGATTTTCTGCTCGATTGCTGTCCAGTGGGCTTTCATTTCCCGCACACTGATCGTTATCATGACAAGCCTCCTTCACCACTTTTTACCTAAATATACATCGTGAGTTACGCGTTGCAACTTTTACAGTTTTTGCCTTGTAAAACAAAATGTACTGTTCGATTACTCAATCGACCTGGTTCGAACCAGAACAGATTCTGTTTGCATACATGTTAGTGGGGGACATATTTCTGATGTCCGGTCCGCTAAAGTCGATTCAAAGGACTGCCGAGCCGTTCTCTCACATTCTTTGTTGACGAACATCAGTGGCTCGGACGATTGGGGTCAGTCCTTCTTTTTGAGTTTATTGTTTTCCCCGTCCCCCCCCCTCATCTTGAAGTCCAGCCGTATCTCCTGCGCTGATCGCGACGCTCTTATCCACGCTGAAGCCCGAATGCCGCCAGGAA
>CAJXKU010000089.1 GCA_913055945.1 uncultured Lentisphaerota bacterium
AGAGGGAGATATCCGGGATCAAGAACAACTCGAACAGGTCGCTGAGGGGCACGACGCAATTGTCCATACGGCTGGACAAGTTGCAGTAACAGCCTCGATTCAGGATCCACGAACTGATTTCGAAGTGAACACACTCGGAACGTTCAACGTACTCGAAGCCGCCCGGAAGGCCGATAGCGACCCAGCGGTCGTGCTGGCCTCCCTTGGGTATGTGCTGATCTCGCTGTTTCGCATACGACTGATGCCGCAGATTCCCGGGCGAGCGATGGAAGGGGATGAAGTGGGGTTACAGTTGACATTGTGGAATAAGGGGTGGCTTCCGCGATTTATCTGCAAAGCGGAAATTGTCCTTTTCGGGGTCGGTTCTGTTTGGGATGAGCAGGCGAAAAAACGCGGAAAGGCTGCCCGTTTACAGATGTTCCACCGTTTCTCTGCCGGATCGAGTATCTTTGATTCTCAAACGTATGAGATGAATGGCGCCATCCTGCGATCCGGACGTCAGAGAATCCGACGGACCTTGGAGTTATCTCATCGGGGCGAAATACGGATAAAATGTCTGAAACTTTACCTGGCGGATCCGCTGGGTATCTTCTCTATTCCTAAGAAATACCCTGTAGAAGAGACCCTTCTTGTCCGGGTGAAACCCTGCGCCGGGGAACAGTTCAGTCCGTTTACAGGTGGAGGAGGCCACCTGGACACGCAGATGCACGTGGGAGAAACGGGGGAACTTTCCGAATTCGGTGGAACGCGGCTTTACCGTGAAGGGGATGAATTGCGTCACATACACTGGCCTACGGTTGCCCGACGAGGGGAGTTATACGTGCGGGAATATACGCAGACCGCGGCGGATTCAGTAATGTTGTTGTGCCTGCGAAATCCCGAAAAGTACGGGACACCGGAGTGGAAAACGCCGCCGAGCGGAGAATTTTTACTCAGGAGTTTGGCGACATCAGCTATTGAGTTTTTCAATAGACGTATTCACGTAACCTTCGGGACCAATATCGGGGAAGGGGGTGGCTTCAGTATTGGATATTCATCCAGTGCATTGCAGCGTTTTCACTGTCTGATTTCAGCGTTTGACTGGGAAGAGCAGCATTACGCCCCGCTGGAATCTCTGCGTAACATCATCCCGCCCGGCCAGGAGCAGTCGGGAGTGATCGTGTTCTGTATCGATGAACCGAGCAGTGATTATCTCTCCGGATTACCATCGTTAATGCGCATAGCCTCGAATCGTTTTCTCGTCGTTACGACGCGCGTCAGTTTGAGTACAGATTCGCCCGATGTTCCGGAGGGGATGCGTTTGCTTGAATGTGAGAACGAGGATGCGGAGGAATTCTTCCGCAAGCTCAGCACTGCGGTCTGAGCCGGAAGTGAGTCGATCGGAGCAGCCTACATCTGCAGGCTTCCCTCGATCATTTGAGAACGTGGTTTGATGAGAAAAACTTTCAATTCAGCGTCAGTCTAGAAAATTAGCCGAATCATGTTGCTGCGAATTGCCAACGCTTTACATGCACTCAGTCCGCTTCTGTTGCTGGCCCCATTTCTTCTTTCTGAGGGGGTTGAGCTCTTGTGGGGGGGGACTGCGGGGGGGCTGATCCTCGCTCGTACGGTCCGGGGAAACGGTCAGCAGGCGTTTAAGCTTATAACGCAGTGTGTTCTGTATGGGGCACTTGCAGGGATAGTGTTAACGCGGAATCAGTGGAACCCTGAAGAAAAGGATGTTGTGGCATTGACAGTGTTCTGCTGTATTGCCTGGATTGGCCTTTTTGGTTCATTTGAAGAAGGGCTGGATATAGGGTTTCCCATCGGGCTTCTGACCTGTACCGTGAGTGTGTTGACCGCTGGGGGCGTCGCGGATTCGATTCCTGGGCCATGGCTTGCGGGCGCGGCTGTTACGCTCGTAGGAAGTGGGGCGTTGCGTTTCGCCGCCAGTATGGTGCATCCGCTGACAACTGTTCCTGCGATCAAAGTGCAGGGAGCGGCCGGAGGGCTTGTAGCTCAATTGATTATTGGTTTGATTGCAGTGGCGTTTGTTCTTCTTGGCGCGGATGTGAGCAAAAAAGCCTCGCGCAAGGTGGCGGGGCGGCTCTCGACGCTTGTTGGGGAAGGCGGGGATTCCCGCTCGTGCGAGCTTGTGGGGGACCCGCCCGATTTTGATGGGGAAGAAGTGGGGAAAGTCTGGGCTGTTTCCGGAGAATTGCCGGAGTATTTATCCGAACAGATTTTCATGGGGTATGAGAAGGGACGGTGGTACGATAATAAGGCGGTGAATAGAAGCGCTCAGGCTTACGGGAAGAAACTGCCCGGTGATTCCGGCGAAGCTGACAGCCGAGTTGGAGGAAAAGTCCGGATAAAATGGACAAAAGGGAACCAGCCTTGTTTTTTCCCTGTACCCTATGGAAGTCTGAGGCAGAGTCTGGTGAATCTGAAACAGTTGTCTGATGATAAAAGCCGAACAACAGAAGGGAAGCCAATGGCTTTCGGCATTTCGTGGACTGATCATACAGGTTTTGTGGAAAAGCCCGATATATCCCTTGAAGAATTGCAGGAAGATGTTCCTCGGAAAGTTCAGCAACTGGCTGATGTGCTTAACGATGCCACGATATCGGATAGAGCGCGGATTCGACGTGTGAAGACGTACTTGAGAAAGAACATGATGTATGACCGAAGCTCTCCGTTTCCAGAAGGGGAGAAAGAAAAGCAGCAGGATCCTGTGGAGGTGTTTCTGTTCGAGGAGCAGCGCGGATGGTGTGTACATTTCGCCAGTGCCGGTGTTCTCATGCTGCGCGCAATGGGGATACCTGCAAGAATGGTAAGCGGATATCGGATCAGCTCTGCGAAAGGGCAGACGGCGGAAATTAAGGACGAAATGGGCCACAGCTGGTGTGAAGCTTTGGTAAAGACGCCCCGAGGTTATAAGTGGAAAATTGTGGAGCCGCGGGTAAGGTTGGGAACTGCCGGTTCCAGTGAAGGGAAACGTGCCGCCTCTGTGATCCTTAGTGTGGCAGCAATTATGGGGACGGTAGGTATCATCCTCTTCGGTTTTAAACGACAACCCGGAGGAATCAGGAGGTTGAGAAAGGAATACAGAAACGAGGATCCGCCCGCCTCGGACCTGGAGCGGGTGACGCGCGCTTATAACCGCGCCTTATCCCTCTTCGGTTCTCAGCACATAACAAAACCTGATTCTGTGCCTCCGCGATCGTTTGCTGAAATATATGTGCCTGAACAGTTCCGCCGGGATTTTATGATTCTTGTAGACGCCTACGAACGGGTAAACTACATGGGGTTCCGGCGGATCGGCAGATTGCGGCAGGACATAGAGCTTGCAGAACGCCGGTTGCTGGGGATTGAAAGACGTTGAATTCAGTTGATTATTAAGGAGATAGAACGAAATGAATGAATTGCTGAAAGCCTACGAAGATGTCGATTTTCTGAAGCGGCCTGAATGTCGACCGATACGTTTGCAGTTGGAACTGTTAAGGCCGGATCTCGTGATGGAAGAACACGGGATCCGTTCAACCATTGTCGTGTTCGGCAGCTCGCGGGTGATGTCTCCGCAAGAGGCTGAACAGCAGGTGAAGGAACTGGAAAAGAAACTTTCGCAGTCCCCTGCGTCACCGGCGCTGAAAAAGCAGTTGTTGCATGCTCAGAAGCGGCTGGAACAGAGCGCCTATTATGAAACGGCGCGCCAATTCACTGAACTCATCTGTGAACAGTGTCAGAGAGATGATGAAGAGTGGAAAGATTATGTGGTAGTGACCGGTGGCGGTGGAGGTATAATGGAGGCAGGTAACCGTGGTGCCTGGGAAAGCGGTGCCAAATCGGCGGGGCTGAATATAAGCCTGCCCTATGAACAGGAACCTAATGAATACACAACGGAGGAACTGAAGTTTGAGTTTCATTATTTCAGTATCCGAAAAATGCATTTCCTGCTCCGGGCTCGGGCCCTCTGTGCGTTTCCGGGAGGGCTCGGAACATTGGACGAACTTTTTGAAACGTTAACGCTGATTCAGACAAATAAAATAGAACCTATGCCGGTGGTGTTGTTCGGAAAAGAGTTCTGGGATCGGCTCGTCGATTGGAACCTTCTGGTAGAAGAAGGACTGATCGACCGGGAGGATCTGGATATTTTCCGATACGTGGAAACGCCGCAGGAAGCGTGGGATTATATCCGTTCGTTTTGGCAGCAG
The DNA here is from genome assembly GCA_913055945.1 of uncultured Lentisphaerota bacterium. Taxonomy (GTDB): domain Bacteria; phylum Verrucomicrobiota; class Lentisphaeria; order Oligosphaerales; family CAJXKU01; genus CAJXKU01. The sequence goes on from CAJXKU010000089.1 coordinate 4,194, forward strand.
ACAGCCGAGCCCGTCCCGTCTCAGCAAAAGGGCTCCGCAGGTTTCAGAGGAGATTGATTGTGTTTGCTGCCAAGTGTGGAGAAGAAGAGCCGCCATCTCAGGTTGAGGGATGTAAAGTACATGCCGCGTGAGGTTTCCTGGTGCCACGGCCGTTACTAATACGTGAACGTGGGCTTCTTCGGCAGTTCGAGAAGTGCGGCTGCCGCCGCAGCGGACGATCGGGCGTTGCCGTTAAGGTGTTCCGGAAAGACCGGATGCCGTGGCGGGGACGTAAGTTTTAAAAAGCGTTTTTGTGAGAAAAGGATTATGAGTATGGGTAAAGGCTTATCGTGGAAGAGAATCAGAGACAGTTTGTTCTTTTTCGGGTACTTTTTTAAAAATCCTTACGGGTTGTCTACGCCGATGGAATCGTCGCCGAAGATAACAAGACTCACCGGCGAAGAACTACGGCAGCATCAGCCGAGCAGAGTAATTGAGCTCGGTGCCGGCGTAGGAACGGTGACAGGGGAAATTCTGGACAGTCTCCCTTCCGACGGTCAGTTGTTATGCATAGAAAAGGAAACCCCGCTGTTCGAAAGGTTGCAACAGAGGATCAATGACCCGCGGGCGCAGCTTCTGCAGGGGGAAGGGCAGAACCTGCGGGAACTTATAAAAGGCACCCCCTTCGAGAAACCGGACGCGGTGGTTTCGACTGTTCCTTTGACAATTCCCGGCTCGGACGAACTCTGCAGGGTGATCTCTGAAGAAGTGAGGCCGGACACATTATACGTGCAGTTGACCATTAATAACACCCCTATGAAGCCGTATTTCGATATACTGCGTACCTATAGGATCCGCTGGAATCTTCCGCCGGAAAAGTTACATGTGGCGCAACTGAAGACAAAGGATTGAAAGAGGTTAGAAGGAGCGCCAAACATAGCGAGTCTGGGGTTGAACATCGGTGGCCGGAGGATATATTGTCTAAATAAAGCTGGACTGTTTAAATCAATCACGAAAAGGATATACAGGGTATGGCTAAGATAGATCGGGAGGAGCTTATCCAGAAAATACCCAGGGAGCAGCAGGACCTTCTGGAAAGTTTGCTCGAGAAACGTGATCAACTCGTGGATCAGATTAAGAACCTGTCAGCTGCGTCGCTCAATCAAAACCGGCAGGCCGGGGAAGAGTTGGCAGACGTAGGCGGAGATAACTTTATGCAGGAAATGGAGTTGTCTCTTGTCGGGGAAGAGGAAAAGATGTACTACTTAATCGAGGAAGCCCTCGAGCGCATGCAGAATGGGGAGTACGGAATTTGCAACGATTGTGGAGACAAAATCCCGCGAGGGCGCTTGGAAGCGATTCCTTATGCGAAGCTTTGCGTAGGTTGCAAAGAGAAGCGGGAAGAAAACGAAGGCATGCCGCAGGGGCAGGATTATCAGGACGCTGAAGAACTTGTTGAGTAGCTTGGATGCAGGTTTCGGGAAAAAGGATGGTGAGCGTGTTTTTACTGCGCCGTCTTACGTAAAAAATCTTCTGAAGGGGCCCGCTGGTCTCACGCTCGCAGTGTTCGTGCTCGATCAGCTGACCAAATTCCTGGTTAGGTACGCTTATGACCTGGGCCACCGGCAGGAGCTCATACCCCACATATTCGACCTTGTGTATATCCGCAACACCGGAGCTGCCTGGGGAATTGCCTCGGGAAATTCAGAAATGCTCGCCGTTCTTTCTGTGGTCATTGTCCTGTTCATCGTGTGGAAATTTGACTATCTCACCGAAGGCGTCAGAATACGGCGGCTGGCGTTGGGTGCAGTCCTTGGGGGGATTCTGGGAAATCTCGTTGACCGGATCCTGCTGCCCGGCGTGGTGGATTTCCTGGATCTGCATTACGGAGAAGTTTTCTCGTGGCCTGCATTCAATATTGCGGATTGTGGTATCAGTATAGGTGTCGGGGTGTTCATTGTTTCCGTCCTGTTTGCCGGAGACTCCGAAACGGCCGGGAAGGAAGGAATAACGGACACAGAGGACGATGGAAAAGTATGAACCCGCCTCAGCGTTTGTATCCATCTTGTGTAGCTATAATGGGGCCGACGGGTAGCGGGAAATCGCAGCTGGCTTTGACGTTGGCCGAGCGGATCGACGGAGAGATAGTTTCCTGCGATTCAATGCAGGTTTACCGTGGGATGGATGTGGGAACAGCCAAACCTTCGCGCGAAACCCTCCGTAGGGTACCCCACCATTTAATTGATGTTGTTGATATCCACGAACCCTACAATCTGAACAGATTTTTACGCGATGCGTCAGAGGCTATCCGTGCGATAACCGAGCGCCGGAAAAACGTGGTTCTTTGTGGCGGTACGGGGCTTTACATTCGCGCCCTTATCAGTGGATATGAACTGCAGCCGGCTGATAAGGCCGTAGCAAGAGCGGTTTTGCAGGAATACCAGGAACCGGGCGGAGAACAGGCCCTCCGGAAAGAACTGGAACATTATGATGCCGAGCTTGCACGAAGTCTTACAAATCCGCGGCATTTGATGCGCGCTGTAGAAATTGTTCGAATCACGGCACGAGCTCCTCCGAAATCCGGTCGTCCCGTAGATCCGGCACAGCATCGACATATTTATCAGTATGTGTTGGTGCCTGAACCGGAACGTCACCGCGAATGGATCCGCACGCGTACGTATCGGATGTTTCGGAGCGGGTGGATTGAAGAAGTAAGATTCCTTTTACAGAATGGCTGGTTGCGTACCCCGACCGCACGGCAGGCGTTGGGGTACAGAAGCGTGGCGGGATTCCTCTTTAGCGGCAATGAAACGTTGAAGGCGCTTCAGGCGCGGATATCTGCCGAAACCTGGAAATACGTGCGAAGGCAACGAACGTGGTTTCGGAATCAACATCCGGAAGCTGAAGCTGTAAAGCTGGAAAAAGCCACAGATGTTTCAAGCGCTGGCGATAAAATTGTAAACGGTCTGGAGAAATTTAAACCGGCTGAGAGATGACCATAAATTTTAGGATGACAGTTCCCCGCTGATGACCGCTGTATCCTTCATTTACGCGTTGATGGACAGGAAATCGTTTTTTGGGTAACAACTCCCTGATGGAACTGTCTAACCCAACATACTGCGTAATCCAGGGGTAACGTCGATTATCCCGAACTTAAGCGCATCCCCCTGTTTTCGTGACAAGCCGGATGCCTGATCATGCGGTCTTTGGCCAATGTAACGCAACAGTTCCTGACCCCTGCGATCGCGAGTTTGTTACCTCAGGCGCGACGCTCTTAGACGAGTACTTTAACAAGTATCCACTGCTTTAAGTACGGAGCCTGGCCCCCGGACAACGTCCGAAGACTCTTGCGTAGTTGTATGATCGAGGGGCGACGGCCCGGTTTCATATCAATAACATATCGCGCTCTGAAAGAGCGCCTCATTTTCTCCTTTCTCCTTTTAACCTTGCCCCCTTTCAATCCTTGGCTTAAAGATCGTGGCATGGACCGATCATCCTTGATGAAGTGCGCTTACAGCGCACGATATATACGGCATGTTTTGTACCCAAGGTTGCGTTCCACGCCCGTTGGGCGCGGAACTCCACCCTGGGCTTCTATGAGCGCGGGCCTTCGGCCCTACAGAACGTAAACTCACGTTATGTTGCGTGAGTCACCTCTGGAAGTCTCATACGAGGGACTGCGTCCAGCGTGACGAAAACATTCTGAATGGTAACGACATGCTAAACGCAGGGACTGCGTCCAGCGTGACAAGTACATCCTGGATGTTGACGACACGCTACACGCAGTTTGCTAAACGAAGTTTGACACGGTGAACGCAGTTCCGGCACGCAGTGCTCCGAAATAACACGCGAGGACGTTCCTCTCCCAGGAGGGGATGTGTTTATTCCCGGCGTTAAGGTTGTCATCAGAATCGCGGTCCGAGGGTGAGTTCTGAATTTTTCAGATTATTTGAGCAATCCGGTAACGCGAATTGTATGATTGCAAAGCCTTCAGTACGAGGTAAAGTAGCAAGGGAACCTCGTGGCATGATGGAAATGCTGCGAGATCCGGGCGGAGAGGGTGGCAGAGTAAGATACAGCTCAGGGATGAAAGACGGCAGTGATCGTTTGAAGATTTTCTTTCTGACAGGTATCAAAGTATTTTGACAAGCTGATCATCCAACATGCTATAACCAATTAAGGAGAGTAGATATGGGCCAAATGAAAACAATTGACGGAAATACAGCAGCAACCCATGTGGCGTATGCAATGAGCGAGGTGGCTGCCATTTACCCGATAACGCCGTCCAGCGTGATGGGCGAAATGGCCGATTCGTGGTCTTCGGATGGGTACACGAATATTTTCGGGAAGTCTTTGAAAGTAGTGGAAATGCAGTCAGAAGCCGGTGCAGCGGCAGGGGTTCATGGAGCATTGAGTGCGGGAGCACTGAACACGACGTTTACGGCTTCCCAGGGGTTGATGCTGATGGTGCCGCATATGCACAAGATTGCCGGCGAAATGCTTCCGACGGTCTTCCATGTTTCAGCGCGTTCGCTGGCTTGTCAGGCGCTGTCGATTTTCGGGGATCATTCCGACGTGATGGCTGTGAGAAATACCGGGTACGCGTTAATGGCTGCCGGATCTGTTCAGGAAACGATGGATCTGGCTCTTGTTTCCCACCTGGCCACGCTTAAGGCCCAGGTACCTTTCCTTAACTTCTTTGACGGATTTCGTACCTCGCATGAAATACAGAAAGTGGATGTGATCGACTATGAGGTGATGAAAGAGCTGTTCGAACCGAAGTATCTGGAACAGTTCCGTCAACGTGCGATGCGGCCGGAACACCCCTTTGCTAAAGTCGGCGCGCACAATCCGGACGTTTACTTCCAGGGCCGTGAAACGGTGAACCCGTACTACGAAGCCGTGCCCGGCATCGTCCAGGAATACATGGACAAAGTAGGGGCCGCGACCGGAAGGGAGTATCACTTGTTCGACTATGTGGGAGCGCCCGATGCTGAGAAAGTGGTTGTACTCATGGGGTCCGCCACTGAAACGGCCGAGGAAGCCGTGAATTATCTCGTTGAACAGGGCGAAAAAGTGGGCGCTGTGAAAGTGCGGTTGTACCGGCCTTTTTCGACAGAAGCTTTCTGTAGCGCATTGCCGGATACGGTGCAGAAGGTGGCGGCGCTTGACCGTACAAAAGAACCCGGTTCACAGGGTGAACCGCTCTATCTGGACGTGGTAAATGCATTGAAAGAGAAAAATATCACGGTTATCGGGGGCAGATACGGGCTTTCCAGTAAAGAGTTTACGCCGTCGATGGTAAAAGCTGTTTTCGATCATCTGGATGGAAGCTGCCATCATGACTTTACGGTTGGCATCGACGATGATGTGATGCACAAGTCCCTCAGCATTACCCAGAACGTGCAGACGGAGCCCGAGGGGACAATGGGATGCACCTTCTGGGGGCTCGGCGGCGATGGTACCGTAGGCGCGAGTAAAAATGCGATCAAAATCATCGGCGACAATACGGACATGTACGCGCAGGGCTATTTCGTCTATGACTCGAAAAAGGCGGGTGGACTGACGGTTTCGCATCTGCGGTTCGGGAAAAACCCGATTCAGTCGACCTACCTGATCAATACGCCTGATTTCGTGGCATGTAATAACCCCGCCTATATCGGCCGGTATGATATGCTCAGCGGCATAAAAGAGAACGGGGTCTTCCTGCTCAATTCGCAGTATGACAGTTCAGATGTGTTCAATCACCTTACCGAAGAAATGCAGCGCATTATTATTGACCGTAATATCAATTTCTATAACATTAACGCCCTCGAAATCGCAGAATCTGTAGGGCTTGGACACCGGATAAATACTGTGATGCAGGCCGCGTTCTTTATCGTATCGGGCATTCTGCCTCAGGATGAAGCCGTTAAACTGATCAAGGACGCCATCGAAAAAGCGTTCAAGAAGAAAGGCGAAGATATCGTCAAGATGAACTGGGAGTGCGTTGACCGTACGTTTGACGCGCTGCAGAAAGTTCAGGTGCCCGATACCATTGAAACGTCTTACACGCCGCCGAAGCGGGTCTCCGATGATGCGTCCGATTTTACGAAAAATGTAATTGCGCCGTGTATGTATCATGCGGATCTCAAAGGTATGGATATTCCTGTCTCACAGATGTCGTTTGACGGGACGATCCCCACCAATACCATGCGGGTGGAAAAGCGCGGCATTGCTCCCCATGTACCGCGGTGGATCCCGGAAAACTGCATCCAGTGCAATCAGTGCGCGATGGCTTGTCCTCACGGGGTTATCCGTGCAAAACAGATTGATCCATCCGACTTGGAGAACGCACCGGAAGGATTTGAAACGCTTGAGTCCAAAACCAAAAATGAACGGAATCTCAAGTATCGCTTGCAGGTGTCGATCGAGGATTGCACAGGCTGTGGCGTGTGCATCGAGACGTGTCCGGCCAAGGAGAAAGCTTTGGACTGGATGCCGATCGAAACAGCACGGCAGGAAGGGGAAACTGAGAAAGCGGAATTTTTCGATCAGCTTCCGGACAATGTTACCGAAGGAATCTCGCCCACCTCAATGAAAGGTGTGCAGTTCCGCCGACCGCTGCTGGAGTACCACGGAGCGTGCCCGGGCTGTGGCGAAACTCCATACGTGAAGCTGGTTACGCAGCTGTTTGGGGAGCGCATGGTTATCGGAAACGCAACGGGGTGTTCGTCCATATGGGGCGGTACGTTCCCCACAATTCCCTACGCTCAGACCAAAGACGGACGCGGCCCGACGTGGGCAAATTCGCTGTTTGAAGACACGGCAGAACTCACCATGGGCATGCGTCTGGCCATCAACAACCATCGGGAGCAGCTCTACTCAGCAGTCCAGAAGGTCCTGGAAAACGGTACGACGCAGGCCCTGACCGAAGCGCTGAACAGCAGCCTGGAATTGTGGAACGATACTTCGGATGAAGCAATAGAAGCGCAGAAACGTGTACAGGAAGCATTGCCGGATGCGTTGTCCAACGCGGATGAGAGCGTGAAACCGACCCTGCAGAAAGTGCAGGAGTTGCAGGATTACTTTGTAGACAAAAGCGTGTGGGGGATCGGCGGTGACGGCTGGGCCTACGATATCGGCTACGGCGGTCTGGATCACGTGGTGGCCTCAGGCGAGAACGTCAACCTGCTGGTCCTGGATACAGAAGTCTACTCCAATACCGGCGGACAGGCTTCTAAGGCAACCCCCCTGGGGTCCGTGGCCAAATTTGCCCAGGCCGGAAAGCGCAAAGGCAAAAAGAATCTTGGTTTGATGTGTATGACCTATGGTTACGTCTACGTGGCGTCAATTTCCATGGGCGCAAACCGCAATCAGACGTTAAAGGCCATTCGCGAAGCTGAGGCGTATGACGGACCCTCTGTCGTGATTGCCTACGCGCCGTGTATTGCGCACGGCATCGATATGATGAAGTCCCAGGTCGAGGAGAAGCGTGCTGTAGAAAGTGGTTACTGGTCGTTGTACCGCTACGATCCACGCCTGGTGGAAGAAGACAAGACGCCCTTCATATGGGAAACAAAGGACCCGAAAGAATCCTTCGCGGACTTTATCAAGAGCGAACGGCGCTACAGCAGTCTTATGAAGACAGCCCCCGAAGACGCGGAGAAATTGTTTGCTCAAGCGGAGAAGGATGCGCAGAAGCGGCTCGAATTCTTTAAAAAGTTGGGCGAAATCATGTGATCAGCCATAGTTATGCAGGTCTTCCCCAAGGAATACTTGCACCATTGCTGAGGCGATACTAAATTATGCGATGTGCTGTCGGCCGGTGAAGAAAAGGTGTAAGTGACGGTGAATACCGTTAGAAACCCGGCGCTGGACGCACGCGCTTTCGACGGATTCGCCAGTGCCGCTTTCACGAATCGTAGAGTGGCGGGGTAGCTCAGTCGGTAGA
>CAJXKU010000090.1 GCA_913055945.1 uncultured Lentisphaerota bacterium
CGCAGTCTCGTTGTCGGCCTTCTCAGCTGTGAAAGATTCGACCTCATTCAGGGAGATTGCCTCGGGGGTACAATCTTCGGAGGTTACTGAAGCCGGGACTTCAACATCGTAGACATGCCATTCCACGGTATCCGAAAGAATCCCTCGCACCATCGAGACAGGAACCCCGGCACGAATAGCGCTTGCCAGGTATTCCCTAACTTGCTGATAGCCTTCATCGAAACGCCTTACTCGGCGCAGATCGGGTTCGTACTCGATTACTGTGGAGCGAATGAGGGTGTCGATGAAGCGACACGCGTTGCCTCCGGCGGCGGTGGCAATCCTTGTTCCGGACTCCGCGCCTTCGGTGTAATGATCGATCCACGTCTGGTCAGCCGTATCGGGGAACACTTGCCGTAACCGCGACGCTAACTCGCTGCGTAAGACCGCTTCAGGTCGCCCCTCGTCGCGTAGACGACGACACCGTGTTATCACGTTTCGGGCTTGTTCAATATGAGCTGTCGCCATACTATTTGCACTGCCTCGCCGATTGTGCCTCATCGATGAAATCTTGTACCCGTTCTCTCAGTTGGAGGATTCTGTCTTCCGACGCTTGATCCCCCGTCAACGCACTGAACACAATGCGGTCAATCCAATGAATCGGGTATTCCTTCCCCAAAGCGTCCAATCTCTCTATGTCTCCGGAACCCAACTGCGGAATCGGCAGGCGCTTGAGCTGCGTTGCTTCCATCTTAAGCGCCCCGCCTCCCATGGGCGTACCAATCGCTTCCATGCAAGCGCGCACCCATGTACTTCGCAGAAGTGCGGTGATGGCAATAGGCGTCCACCTCCTGTCATCGGACCAGAGCGTTGAGAAATTGGCATCTACAATAATGCGGTCAGAACGATTGGCAAAAGCCAACGGCGTTAACTGATTGACTCGGGGCACGAACACGTCCGGAAAATGGCGCCGTGCGAAATCAGGGAGCATGTACCAGAATCTCGGAACTCGAGGATTCCTGCCGCAATTTGGAGACCGTGTGTTCGTCTGCACAGCCGTTAAGTCGGGAATCAGGCTCGCGTTCGGCTTGCCGCCTCGACGGGTCTTCGCGGCCCGGCGAACGTGTTCACTCAGTTCTTCGGGCATAACGGAAGGAATCGGCAATCCTAAGCGAGCGTAAACCTCCGAGTTCTGCTCGACCATTACGCGGTCTTCGGGCAAAACCCAGTTCCGCAGATCCAGAACCCTGCCCTGAGGCAACAGGTTCTGCTGATACACATCCAGGTCCTCTTGCCTTCGCACCACAGGAACAAGGACCTCGCGGGGAACAGTAAGGTGTTGCCTCCCAAAGAGTGTGCTCAATCTTATCATCGCAAAGGCGTTGTCCAGATTTTCAAGCCAATCAACATAGAAGAAATCATTGCACCCCGTTCGCAACCCTTGGCTTACGCAGATTCCAGCCTCCTGTAGTGTGCATATCTGTTGAGGGATGAAATCAAAAACCATAGAAAGGGGTTGCGGTATTGCGCACTCGGTGGTGCAAACGTTTCCCCTGAACAAGGGAAGATCACCCGCAACTGGCTCGGCTTTAGGGAGCCATTTGGAATGGGAACACCGAGACAGAACGGTTGCGACTTCTTTGGCATGGCCCCGTTGACTCCGAGTGAGACCTTTAACGCCTGCACTGGCGTATTGTTCAGAAAACACCCACTGCGCGAAATCTCGTTCCGGATCATCGCTGGGGAAGGCTCCTCCCACCAAGCTTTCTCCACCTTGGGCCTCAGGGGCAATATCGACCCATTGGCAGGCGCCTTGTGCTCTCTTGCGTTGGGCAAGGGGCTGAACAGTCAATTCCGGAGGGAGACGAGTGGCCACTACGAGGTGAGTGCGCACAAGTGCGCTGGAAAACCATTTGCGTTGCTTATCCGCCACCACAGCTTCCAGCCTGAAAAAGCGTGCAAGAACGTAAAGCAGGACCTCGGCATAATCGCGACTTCGCCAGGTTGCCGGCGCGACCAAAGCAAGAGTGCCGCCCGGCCTAACAAGCATGGCCCCGAGCAGCCAAGCTGGAACAGACAGATCAGCGAGGCCGGAATACCCCGCCCCTAAAGCACGCCAGACCGGTACTTCAGCTTTGTGAGGGTAGCGCTCCATCGCACTCAGCAGTTCGTGGCGAACTTCATCACCTGAGTTGGCATATTCGCTACTATTCGTTCCGTTCTTTGAGACCGTCTGATACCGAACATACGGCGGATTTGTGATGACAAGATCATAGGAGGCAAACGAGAAATCTTCCAGAGTATCTCGATCGAAGGCAGATCCCCGTACTAATTGATACGGAAGCTCACCTAACGCCTCGTCCCAAGCTGCAAGTCGATTGAGGCACACAGCCGCGGTCGAATCACAGAGCTCGACACCGTCCACCTGAGAAAGCCTTCTCCCGGTGCGGTGGCTACGTTCTACGACAGCATCCAATAAATCGCCTGTTCCCGCCATCGGATCGATGACCCTGGAACAGTCGTCTCTGATACTCAACGCCGCCAGAAGCCGGGCCAGCGGAATCCCCGTGAAAAACTGGCCCAAACCCTTGCGGCGCGTAGGCGGGAGGCTTTTCTCATAGGTGGCAGCTTCCATGCGCGCCCATAGCAAACGTGCTGTTTCACTTTGACCGCACAGCATCTTCTTCACACCTCCTTGCGATCAATCGATAAAAGGCATGGGCGTCGATAGGGACCTCTTGCCTTGCTTCCATATAGTAAGCAACAAGCCTCGAATAGAGCCGTTGCGGCGTTGCCTCGTTTCGGTCTTCTGAGCGCAGAGCCTGATCAATCAAATCGTTAGCCACAGCCCAGACCTCCGGGTCATCTGTCTGTCCGACGTTCGTCGTTTTGCTAAGAAGAATCAATGGATCCCCCTTTACGGCACCAGCACTACGCACCTGCTTAAAGCTCTCTTGTGTTTTGTCCAGAACACTTGTATTAGCAACGCTGAATCCAGACTGCTCACAGGCTTTTCTCAGTGCATTCCAAACCTGGGCAGAAGCAGAATGAAAAACGACCGTTGCGTATCCTTCAGGCTTGAGAACACGGTATGCTTCAAGAAATGCTTTGCGGAGCAGGATCTGATAGTCTTCGACGGATTTTTTCTGGTGAGGACTCACGATAGCCTCGTCTTTGGGGTCGGTAGTCTGACCAAGCCAAGCCTCATTAAGGAAGTTTACTTCCGTGTACGGGATATTGCCCCCAAATGGGGGATCGGTAAACACGTAGTCAACTGATTTATTCGGCAGATCCAAGTTCAGGGACGAAGCGTTGCGGACTTCTACGCAATCGCCGCGTCCGTGCGTCATAGCGAAAGCACGGGCCATAGTCCCGATTTTGCGTTGCACACCAGCAAAAATGTTCTTTTCGACCGGCAGCCCGCTTACATACAAAACGCCCGGTTGCGTGCTGGTTACAACCAGATCATCATGACCCTTTTTAGCTACAACCCGCGTCATTATGGTGGAGTGAGAAGAGTTGTAACTTAAAAGCCAGAATTTTAGTGCGGAACGGAGCCGTTGGGGGAAGCTGTCAGTCTTTTGCCAAAGGGAAGAGAAAGCCAGAAGATTCCGACGCGTATAGAAATCGTGAAGGTGGGACATCCCCTCGTGGTATCCCGACCTGTAAAGATCCCCCCATGGAACAGGTGTGACCGGAACGCAACGAGGGATGGGCATTGCGTTGACTTGATCTATTAAGCTTCTGTCAAAGCTGCACGGAGCACGTGACCATGTTTGTCCGTTCGTTTGGCCGTACACCCAAGCCTGAACACGTTTTCTCACGGACCGATCCTTACCCAGAAGGTCGTCGCTAAGATTCTCATGGACACGGGCGGCTTTATCGACGGAGGAAGCGGTATGACATGTGGGACATTGGAAGGTTTCGGAGATCGCCGCCGGACCACGACTCACACAGCCGTCCCAAAGACTACCCTCCTTTCCGCACTTGGGACAGATCAATACATCAGACCAAACCACATAGCGAATCTCTCCCATCTCACCTTGTGGGTCGAGAGAACGATACAACCACCCCAACTCATTTCGAACCATCGTAAGAAGAGACTCTGCCGCTTCGCTAAACTCGTTCGGATCGGGAGGATGGCACAGTACATCGGATATGAATGCCCCCAATACCCCCAGTTCGTAGACCACTGCACGCCGTCTCCCCCAGGAGACATCAAGGCCGAGCCGGCGGGCCTCATCGCGCATGTTGTCAGTAGGACACGCAGACAGTATCGCACCTAAACCAGTAGTTCCGCTCCCGCCGAAGCAATCCAACACCAGCGCACCAGGCGAAGTGTGAGAAGCGATAAACAGAGCAACCGTTTCAGGCGAAATCTTGGTGGGATAAGGAAACGCGTTGAAAAGAGGGCCTCCTCGTGTCGAACGAGCCGCCTGCCTGTATAACGCTGAAAAATCTGTCTTCATAAACCCGGAAATACCCTTTCACTGCCTGTTGCCACGGCTTGGCCTTCGTTTATGTGAGTTCAAGCTCAAGACTAACGGGCCTATATGACTGGTTCGCTATGGATACACTTTTCTCATTTCCGGCGTGCAGGAAGGGATAATCATTCCACGTCGGAAATGCCAGTTAAACATAAATTTGTGTCCCCGCACACGGCCATTTGGACAAGTTTGGCAAGACATATTGAGGAACTCGGGTGACTCGCTAAACAACCCTACTTCGTCGGCTTATCTGGCCATGGCACAAAATCCCATGCAGGACCTATTCTTTGAATAGTTAATATCTGCTCTTATCCATTGTTGTCAAGCACCGCTAACTGTCATAAAGGGGGGACTTAGGTACGGGGTAATATTTTGCAGCCACGCGTGCCTGTATGTGCGGTTGCCGAAGCGCAGAGTCGCATTGATCGGATCGCCTCCGGGTTACAGGTGGCAGATGACCCATCCATCCGGCGCTTGTGGCTGGCTATTGAAGCGGAACGACTCCCTTTAATGGGCGACGCGGCCACATTGACTTCAGCCAAAGTGGACCTGCTGCCGCACCAGGTTGTCCTCGCGCACAAGGTGGCGAACGCAAGCCCGCGACGGTTTCTGATTGCAGACGAAGTCGGCCTCGGCAAGACTATTGAAGTCGCACTGGTCTTGCGTGAACTTGCATCGATGGAGGAAATGACGCGAGCCCTGATGGTGGTACCGGCGGGACTGGTGGACAATTGGCGCCGCGAGCTCAATGAAGTGTTCAACCTCGACTTCGAAGTGTTCGGCACCGAAGGCGATGTAACAGATCGCAAATCCAACGCCTTTGCCAAACACAATCGGCTGATCGCTTCGGTAGACACGTTAAAGCGCCCGGCACGCCGGAAACGACTCCTTGAAGCGCCGGGGTGGGACCTTGTTGTCTTCGACGAAGCGCATCACTTGAGCGTTTATAAGACGGGGCGACGCGTGCGCAAAACCGAGAATTTTAAACTGGCTGAGGCACTTCGTGACCATTGCCGTGACCTGCTTCTGCTTTCCGCTACACCGCATCAGGGGGACCATTTCAGGTTCTGGCAGTTGGTCCGATTGCTGGAGCCCACGCTGTTTCAGGATGAAGCGGACATGGTCGAAAATCGCCACCGCTTGAATGCTGCAGTGATCCGGCGCACAAAAGCGGACGCGTGCACAGCAGACGGTAACCCTTTATTTGCGCGACGGGTCGTGCATACCCAGGCCTTCAAACTTGCCGACGCTGAAAAATACTTTTATGCCGCCCTGCGCGATTACCTTCAGGAAGGATATGACCTCGCCGCCAAGTATGGGAATAAAGGACGTGCGCTCGGCTTTGTCATGACAACATTCCAGAAAATCGCAGCCAGCAGTTTCTCCGCAGTGCGATCAACCCTTATCCGTCGTCTCCTGATGCTTACAGTTAACGAGGCACTGGAACGCGACGAAGTGCTGGACGTCGACGGCAGGGACCAATTGTTTCACGAAGCACGGGAGTTGTTGCACTGGATACACGGACTCAGTGATGACTCTATTGGCTGGGCCCAAGCCGATCAGCTTGTCGCTGATGCCAAAGTCGATTGCTTGAAAAAGAAAAAGCGCGAGAAAAAATTCCTTTCTTCAGACACAGCGTACGCGGACAGCGAATTCGCAGCGGCACAACAAGCCGAGCAGGGCCCCGAGGTTGTGTCTATGGCCCTCCCTGAAGAACGTTCCCGGATTCAGAATCTGCTTGAGCAATTTCCGGAAGGAACCGAAACGAAGACGAAAGTTCTGCTTGAAGCACTCCGACAGCTCTGGGACGTGAACCCGGCCGAAAGAATCGTGATCTTTACAACGTATCTTGGATCACTCAACGGCGTTCGAGATGCTGTCCAGCAGACATTCCCTGAAAAAGGGGTCGTCGTATTAAAGGGAGGCGATCATGGGGCAAAACTCGTTGCGCAACGGCGATTCAACCATTCGTACGGCCCGCGCGTTCTGGTGTGTACCGCCGCGGGTCGGGAAGGAATTAACCTACAGTATGCCCGTATTCTGTTTAACTACGACATGCCGTGGAACCCTATGGACCTTGAGCAGCGCATCGGCAGAATTCACCGCTACGGCCAGCAGGATACAGCCCAAGTATACAATCTTGTGGCCAAGGATACCATAGAAGGCCAGATTTATCTCATGCTTGAAGACAAACTTCAGGAGATCGCGTCGGCATTAGGCAAGGTAGACGAGTCCGGCCAAATAGCCGAAGACCTGCGCGGCCAGATACTGGGACAACTCGGCAACGAGCTCAGTTATGACCAATTATACCGCGAAGCACTCACCGATCCCGCTCTCCGTCGAACAAACGAGGAACTCGAAGTCGCGCTGCAGAACGCAAACCGTGCCCGCGAAGTCGTGTTTGATCTGTTTCAGGATCTTGAAGACTTCGACCTCAGCGACTATACAAAACAGGACAACCAGGAAGACGGCATGCAACGGCTTGAAACATTCATCAAAACCGCCGCGGAAATGGACGCCGCAGAGCTCAAGTCCGCAGATAACGGGGATTTCGCTGTCAAGACCAGCAACAGCAACAGCAACAGCGACACCTTTACCTTCACCACCGACCGGGAACGAGCACTTGAAACCGACAACCTCGACCTGCTGGGACTGGAGCATCCGCTTGTCCAACAGTGGCGCTCGGAATACAGCCAGCTTCCGCCCGAACAGCGCGCCCTGATCGGGACATTTCCCAACTTCAAAGGAAACAGCGGAATTCTCACATATTGGGACGTAACAATACACACAGCGGACGGCCAGACGAACAAGAGAACCATGCCCATAGGGCTGACCATGACAGGCGAACGTCACCCCACGCTCGAACAACAGGACATCGCAGACCTCCGACCACCCTCCAAGTCCCCCGAGGAATTTCCGGATATCTCACAACTCGTGGGAGAGAATGCCCGACAACTACTCCACCGCCAGTTACAATACAGCGGACTGCTCGGAGAAGACAGCTCGTATTCCAGCGAATTTCTGGGGGTTTGTGTTGTGAAAGCGTAATCGACATTCATAGGGAAATGCCATTTCCAATGCTATAAATCGCTGTAATGCGACTGTTTCTAGAAATTTGACTTGGTTAAGTGGTCTGCAAGTAGTTACGCTGAGCCAAGTTGCAAACTTCGATGTGAAGATTATAATTGAGATTGAACATCAAAGAGGCGGCCGTGATATCTCGATGGTGGAATTAGAAAATCATTCTATTGTAGATCATTTAAGGCTTTGAAAGAGCGTGGAGAATGACAGTCACTGTAAAGTGCCCCTACGGATGGTACAGTGAGACTCAACTTTGAGGATATATCGTACAAAGTGAAAAAAGCAAGAAGCACGTCTCGAATGTCGGAACGGTTTTCGCGCATAAGGAGACGTGCAGAGGGCGCGGTGACAACAGGGACTTTAACACCGCCCTTATTCTCTGCTGAACCCAACACCCACAACTTCGAAAAAAGCCGTGAAGAATGAGAAAAACAGTATGTGCTGTTCATGACAGACGACGAAGAGCAATAGAAGAGCAATATTTGAATAGGCTCTTTGGGGCCAAGGGCGAACAGTTCTCATGAAGCACCTTCGACAGCTAATTTGCGCGATAAAGGCCAGTGAGTAATATCGGATACGGAGCCTAAACGAGCAAAATGGGTATAGAAGGAAAGCAGAGATTGCTTTTGAAACGCAAACTTTTCAATCTAAATTAAACTACGCGTTACGCTATCGGCATGAATGTTAGAAGCTTGTAAGTTGGTTGTTGCAGATGAAAAGGAGGAAAAATACTATGGCTCCGAGCAGAGACGATCCATCGGTACAAACGCACATTCAGACACTTCAGGGAATAATTTCCAGACTAGCGAATAACAGCGCTCAGTGTAAGACGTGGTGCGTAACGTTGGTCAGCGCGTTACTGGTACTTGCTATTGACAAGGGCGAAACTACTGCAATCGGTATTGCGGTGATACCATGTGTGCTGCTTTGCTTTCTGGACACGTATTACCTTTCTCTTGAGCGCGATTTCCGAAATGTTTTTAAGGACTTCGTTGATAAACTTGGGATGGGTGAACTTACGGATGAGGCTGTCTTTAAGATTGCACCGGATCGCGGTTTCAAACATCGGTGCAACGCTTTAGGCAATTCTGTAGCGTCCTTATCAATCTGGCCGTTTTACGGTGCGCTATTGGCGGTTGTGATAATTTTATGGAGATTGCTATGAGTTATATACGCCGGAGCGAGCTGAAGAACTATCCTCAAGCAATTACCGAGAGTTTGAGGAATTTCGCTGAGAATGCTACGCAGAAAACCGCGATGGCTGAGATCACGGTATTTCTTTCTCACAGCCACGAAGATGACGACTTGGTAGAACAGGCCCGGATATTCCTTGGTGCCCATGGGGTCAAACTCTATGTCGACTGGAAAGATCCAGATATGCCGCCAGTGACTACACCGGGAACCGCCGAGGAGCTGAGAACAAAAATCAGAGAGTGTGAGAAATTCGTTCTTTTAGCGAGCGATTCAGCACTCCGGTCTAGGTGGGTTCCATGGGAATTAGGTTTTGCGGACCCGACAAAGGGAATGACTAATATAGCGGTCTTGCCCGTAGCGTCGGACAATGGAACTTGGCGCGGATCTGAATACGTGGGCGCATATCCAAAAATTGCTAAATCAGAGAATCAGAATTGGATAGTTGTGCCCGCTGAAGAAGACGAGGAGGTACGACGACTATCACATTGGTTTCGCCAATAGCGAGATCACTCGAGGAGAAATAATTCTCTGTTATTAGAGTATTTAAAGAATAATGCGAGGCAGAGGCAGTAACTATGAACTGGTGGGTAGCAATCTCATTTGATCGCCGTGACCGCAACTATGCAAATGACCTGGTAACGTCCGTTGCTTGTTTATTGGAAGGCTATGATAAGTTTTTATGATAACCTTGAGGAAGAGGACGTAGAGCGGACTCCTATTTCGCCTTACTTCTCACTTTCCATAGCCGAGATCAAGAAGATGGTGACTGGAGCCTTTAGACGTTCAAACTTCCAATGTTACGAGCGGATCCATCGTATTTTAGCACACCATCTTCAAAAGATCATCGAACTTCCTGAAGAGGAGGAGGAGGCGCTAAAAGTAAAAACACGGAAACTATTAGACAGTGCAATAGCCCGGATGGATTTTGTGCGCGTTGAGGCTGATTGTCAACACTGCAGAACCAAAAAGAAATGTAAAGAGTAAGCACTGTTCTGTGTTTGTGTCTTCTGTTCGCTCATCATTTTTCGAGTCATCATACACTGAACAAGCTTAATTGATATTTTCAAGAGTTGGCATGATCTCGATCAATTATAGAGGAGAAATGACAAAGCAAGAGGACAATGAAATATGGCAATTTCGCAATCCACACTTAGATCAAAGGCGAATAAATATTACCTTTATGAATCCGCCACAGAAAGCATGAGAAGGGCAGACTTCTCCCGCAAAAAATCGGCTTTCCTTTGCCACAGCCACAAGGACCAAGAAATTGTGAAAGGACTGATCGTTATTTTTCAAGAGGCCGGAGTGGATCTCTATGTTGACTGGAAAAGATCAATCCATGCCCCCAAAACCAAGCAAGGCAACTGCCAAAAAAATACAGCAACGAATAACCGATGCGGAGTTATTCCTCTTTTTAGCCACGGCAAATTCCAGAGCTTCTCGTTGGTGTCCATGGGAGATTGGATACGCAGATTCCGGCAAGAGAAACATATACATCATCCCGACGCATGACGACAAAGTTACATATGGAAATGAATATCTAGAGCTTTATCCTAAAATTGATGAGAGCAATGTTGGTGGCGGGATGAAACAGTACGCAGTGTTTGAGCCCGATTCATCAACAGGCAGCCGACTCTCAATGGCGGCTCTGGGATAGGAGATATACCATGTATCGAGCCTACAAACTACCGGCCAGCCCCCAACTTAAAGAATCATTGCTATGCGAAGGAGAGACAAGTGACCCCAATGTAGTGGGCATGCGATGCGATGAAATCCATAAGAGAAAGCAAAAAAGGTCCATTAAATCGACGCTACGAAACTTTGTCAAGAAGTCATCCTTTTCCGACGACACCGTAAACGCCGACTCTATTTGGGATGAATGGTTTCCCAATATCAGGGCGGACGTTTTCATTTCTCATTCTACGAAGGACGTGGACCTGGCAAAACAACTATCCTGTTGGTTGAAAACGACTTTTGATCTCACTGCTTTCATCGATTCTGAAATATGGGACCATGCTGACGACCTGTTGAAAGAGATCGACGACGAATACTGCCTGCATGAAAATTAATAGATAGATTGGTCACCCGAACCTAATTACCTGCTATTCCGCAACAAAAGATTTTTGCCATAGCTGTATAGAAGCTTAGATTTCAATTAGCGCCCCAGTTCTGGCATCTAAGCTTCCCATAGCATATGTGCCTGTCTGGTCGAAAGAGTCAAGGCGTAACTGGGTTCATCTTCTTCCCTAACTCACCTCTTCCATTGCTGTGGATGATCAACGGCCCCTGCACCGACCATATTCAATCCGATCTAGTAAACGCACCGGGAAAGATGGAAATTCGGGGACAGGGGATATGCGATGGCGAAAGAAAAACAATGAGGTATAGTTGAATTGATTGACGGTTACAGAAGAAGACAAACCGGGGAAAAACCTGAAAAAGGAGCACAAACGATGCGCAAACCCAGGATGAAAGTACAGTACAGGGGTTGTTATTATCACTTGACGAATCGCTTGAGCGGTCCCCGCAATTCGTATCCGTTGACGGATGTGGATAAGGAGAAAGGCTTTGCCATGATCAGGGAACTGACCTCGTACTACCTGCTTGAGATTATCTCGGTGGTGTGGATGGGCAATCATTTCCACGTGGTGCTGTATGCGCCTTCGGCCGATGAACTGCCTTCGGACGCGGAAATCGCGAAGCGACACAACGAATTCTACGGCACGCGAAGGCCCAACATAGATGCGGATGACCGTGAAGCATGCGCGGAAACCGGGCGTCAGATGATCGACATCAGCCACTTCATGCGGGTGTTCCAGCAGAAATTCGCCCAGTACTTCAACCGCATGCACCAGCGCCGCGGCGGATTGTGGGCGGACCGGTTCAAAAGCACGATACTGGAGCAGGGCGAAGCGTTGTGGAGCTGTGCAGCATACGTGGAGCTGAACCCTGTTCGCGCCGGTCTTGTTCAGGACTGCGCGGAATACCGTTTCGGCACATGGGGACGTTATTGCGGCAGCGGGCGACATCCGTTCGCAGAGCATTTCGTGCGACACATGCGCGCCTGGCTCGGTGA
>CAJXKU010000091.1 GCA_913055945.1 uncultured Lentisphaerota bacterium
ATTGGGGAACCGCTCTGGTGTATATCCCGGCCGTACTCGCTATGGTTTTCGTTTCGGGCATCCGCTGGCGCTGGATCGGCGTAGGTGTCGGCGGTCTTCTGGTCACTGCGCCGATCATTTATAACTTCATTCTCGAGACCCGGCAGAAAGAACGCCTCACGACCTTTTTACGTCCAGACAGCGACATCTCCGGGGCAGGGTGGACCGCTCATCAGTCACTTCTGGCTGTTGGCAGCGGCGGCGTGTCCGGAAAAGGCTTTATGCAGGGAACGCAGCATGTTCTGGGATACTTACCGCAGAACGTTGCCTCAACGGACTTCATTTTCTCTGTGATTGCCGAAGAAACCGGGTTTATTGGGTCAATCGCGCTGCTTTGTGCATTCGCAGGTATTCTCGTGTGTGCACTGAGAACAGCACTGGTGGCTAATGATCGACTCGGAATGATCCTGGCAACAGGCATTGCCACGCTGTTTTTCGTGCACATCTATATAAACATCGGCATGACGGTGCTGATGTCACCCGTCATCGGGATTCCTCTGCCCTTTATAAGCTACGGGGGCTCGTTCATGCTGTCAATGCTGATTTTCGTGGGGCTGCTGCAAAGCATTTACATCAGACGTTGACCGCACAAACTTTCCGGCGTCCCCCCCTGCTCGGCAAGACCTTTCTACTGGGAAAGCATATCCCGGAGGCGATCATTGACCTGCTGCGGGTTCGCCTTGCCTTGGCTCAATTTCATGACCTGCCCTACCAGGTATTTCAGTGCTTTTTCCTTGCCGGATTTATAATCATCAACTACGGACGGATTTTCCTGTACGACCTGTTGCAGATATGACTCAATAACCGACTGATCAGTCACCTGCTGCAACCCTTTTTCTTCAACGATATCTCCCGGCGCTTTCCCGGTTTCCATCATTTCCGAAAAAACATCCTTGGCAATTTTCATTGAGATGGTTTCGTTCTCCACAAGGCTCACCAATTCCCGGATTGCTTCAGGGCCTACAGGGCTTTCGCGAACAGTTTTCCCCTGGTCCCCCAGCCACCCCAGAAACTCCGTCATGATTACGTTCGCCACCCTCTTTGGCGCAGAACTCGCTGCGGCGGCCTCTTCAAAGAAATCAGCGAGGGCTTTCTCCCCCGTCAGCACCTGCGCGTCATACGCCGTGATCGCGTACTCCTGCACAAAGCGCTCTCGCCGACTGGCGGGTGATTCCGGCAGATTCCTCCGGATTTCTTCTCTCATGTCCGCAGAAATCTGCAGAGGCATCAGATCCGGTTCCGGGAAGTATCGGTAATCATGCGCTTCCTCTTTCGTACGCATTAACGTGGTCACTCCCTCTTCATCGTTCCAGCGGCGGGTTTCCTGTTCCACAGCGGCACTCTCCTCCAGCAGTTCTTTCTGCCGTTCGATTTCATAACTCAGCGCCCGGTGAACGGCCCTGAAGCTGTTGAGATTCTTGATCTCAACCTTTGTTCCGAATCCCGGGTTGTCCACTGCCCGCACCGAAACGTTGACATCACAACGCATCTGTCCTTTTTCCATGTCACAGTCACTGATATCCGCATAGTGCATCATCTGCTTCAATTCTGTCAAATACGCATGCGCTTCATCCGGCGAGGTCATATCAGGTTCGCTGACGATCTCCATCAACGGCACACCTGCGCGATTAAAGTCAATCACACTGTAGCTGCCGACATGGATTGACTTGGCGACATCCTCTTCGAGATGAATCCGGCGCACGCCGATATGTCTGCGCGGTATTTCGTCTCCCGAAAAGCCCACGCCCTCTATCCGCACCGAACCGTTCTGACACAGGGGCAGATCGTACTGAGAAATCTGATAATTCTTAGGCATGTCCGGGTAGAAATAGTTCTTCCGGTCAAACTTGCTGTAACCGGCAATTTCACAGTTGCACATCATTCCGGCGGCTATAGTCTTCGTGATAGCCTGTTTGTTGACAGCAGGCAGAACGCCGGGGTAGCCCAGACAGACGGGACATACAAGCGTGTTGGGCTCTTCCCCGAACCGATTGGCACAGGAACAGAAAATCTTGGATGCTGTGCGTACCTGGAGATGTACTTCAAGTCCTATGACTGCCTCGTATTCCATCGGGGTGTTTTCCTTTCCACCAAAACCTTCTCACAAATTCCACTGCTTAGCCATCCGTTTCCGTCACGTCCGGGTAACATCCCGCGGCCGGAGACGCCTGCTCATATGCCGCAGCCACGCGTAACATTTCTTTCTCCGCAAAATGAGGAGCCAGAAATTGCGCCCCCACGGGCAAGCCTTCCGTTTCCGTAAAACCGCAAGGTACGGAGATACCGGGAATACCGGCAAGATTCGCCGAAATCGTGAAGATGTCCGAACGGTACATCTGTAAGGGCTCGGTCACCTGTTTCATTCGGAACGCACCCGAAGGGGTTGTGGGCGTGAGCAATACATCACACTCCTCGAAAACGCGGGCGAAGTCCTCCCGCAATTTTGTACGCGCCTTCTGCGCCCGCAGATAGTAGGCGTCATAATACCCTGAACTGAGCACATAGGTGCCGAGAATAATACGCCGCTTCACTTCTTCCCCGAAGTTTTTTCCCCTGCTCAGCCGGTACGTTTCAAGCAGACGCCCTGCGGCTTCAGCTACCTCCCGGCGTCCGTAGCGGATACCGTCAAACCGGGCAAGATTCGAACTGGCCTCCGCCGGTGCGATGATATAATACGCAGCTATCGCAAACTCATTGTACGGAAGAGAAACCTCTTTGACGTTCGCCCCTCTTTGCTCCAATGCCTCCGCCGCATTCTGAACCTTCTCACGCACTTCAGCGGACAGTCCTTCATAGTCGAAAAATTCTTTCGGCATGCCGATCTTCTTACCCTCAAGGCTCAAGCCACTGTCAAACACGCCCGATACACCGGTTGCCGCATCAGGCACAGAGGTAGCGTCGTTCGGATCAGGACCTGAAATCAGGTCGTACAGAACAGCACTGTCCCGCACTGTTTTTGTAAGCGGCCCGATCTGATCAAGCGAAGACGCAAACGCCACCAGGCCATACCTCGATACCGCCCCGTACGTCGGTTTAAGCCCCACGACACCGCAGAAAGCGGCAGGTTGCCGAATCGAGCCGCCCGTGTCCGAGCCTAAGGCGGCTAAAGCCTCCCCGGCGGCAACTGAAGCCGCAGAACCTCCGCTTGAACCTCCGGGCACACAAGAGCGCGCCCACGGATTCGCAACAGGCTTATACGCGCTGTGCTCCGTCGAAGAGCCCATGGCGAATTCATCCATATTTGTTCGTCCGAGCACGATACACCCCGCGTCTTTTAAACGCCGCACAACGGTCGCATCGTAGGGCGAGGTATACCCTTCCAGGATCTTCGAGCCACACGTATTGGCCTGGCCCGCGACCGCGATGTTATCCTTCACAGATATCGGCAGGCCGTCCCATGGGCTCAACTGTTCACCTTTCTGACGCCGGGCATCCGCCTCTTCGGCTTCGCTCAAAGCCGATTCCCTCGCCACAGACAGGTAGGCGCCCAGCGCCTCATCATGGACGTCCACACGGCTCAGAAGTGCCTGAACCAGCTCACGGCTGCTTATTTGCCCCTCGCGCAACAGCTCGGCTGCGTGTGCAAACGAGAGCGTCGCGATATTTTTATCCATCCAGATGACTCCTATTCTTCAATGATCGGCGGCACGCGGATATACTTTCCCTCTGCTGAATCCGGCGCGTTCCGGATCACATCGTCCCGGCACATTGACTCAGAAGCGCCATCCTCCCGCCATACATTCGCCTGAGGATTGGCGTGAGCAGTAGGTTCAATATCCGACAGGTCCAGCCTGCTGAGTGTATCCACGTACGTCAGTACTGACTCTAATTCTCCCTGAAATTTCTCCACCTCTTCGTCCGTCAGCTCTAATCGAGCCAGATCCGCCACGTAACGTACATCGATGTGTGAAGTACCGTTACCCTGTCCCACTTGCCTTCAACTCCTTTAATTCTTTGCGCTCCTATCGGATTCTGTACGATCCATTGCATGCTGGTAATATAGTAACCATGAGCAGTCACGATTTCAGAATCAAGCACGACTTGCCCCGGAGCTCGGAACTTCACAACGTCAGCCAGGGACCCGGTAAGGCACAATTCGTCCGTAACCAACAGCTTCACGGCATGCTATGAGACAGGGAGTATCGGAAATGAACACACCACGACAGAGCGTTTATACGTATAATTATCCGCGTCCTGCCGTCACGGTGGACGCTCTCGTGCCCTGGAAAGATCCTGATGGCAGCACCAGCTTTATCCTTTTGGTCAAGCGGGCACACCCGCCCTGTCAGGGGTGCTGGGCTTTACCGGGCGGCTTCCTCGAAATTGACGAAGACCTGCCCGATGCGCTTCGACGGGAATTGAAGGAGGAGACAGGTATCAAAGCCGTCCGAATGCACCAGCTCGGCACATACGGAAATCCGCAACGAGATCCGCGGGGCCGAGTCATATCAGTGGTCTACAGGGTTTCCGAATATGAGGCTTCCGCCTGCTGCGCCGGAGACGACGCACGCGCGCTCGATTGGTGGCCAATCAACCGCCTCCCACCCTTAGCATTCGACCATCAGCGTATCGTTGAGGATGCCCTCAGCGCCGAACTTTCCGAATAATTCCGTCTGCTCCCACGCCGATACAGTTTTCGGCAAACAGACTTCGAAAAGCACGACCACGCCCTTTTCAGCCGGCACTCATCCCCAACAACTCCTCCTTTACATCCAGATAGTAGAGATAATCGTCGGGGTCTACATCGGGCGGACAGCGGTGATCCACATGCGGTATAAAGCCGCCGCGTTCCACGTACGGCACAAGCGACTCCATGTATTTTCGAATAGCATCGCGCCCCTTCTGTAATTCCATCTTATCAACACCACCGATAATCCGCAACTGCGAACCATATTCATCCAGCACCCTGCCGGGATGACCGCATCCCTTAACCTCCCACGGAAACATTGCATTCAGACCGGCCTCCATAAAAGAGGGGATCATGGGCCGGACATCGCCGTCGGAGTCTGTGTACCAGATATCCACCCCGTATGCGGTGAGTTTGTTCGCGATTCGCTTGTACCGCGGGACAACCGCGTTTCTGAAAAAATCCATGGGGACAAGCGGCCCCGTGTTGCACGAAATATCCTCCCAGCCCGCGGCAAAGTCGAACTCGAAATGCGGTAATACCTGATCAAGATGGTGCTCGACCAACTGACAACTGGTTTCCACCATATCTTCCACCATATCCGGATAATCACACACAGCGTAAGCCAATCCTTCCAGCGTCAGCATATCCCTGATCTTTCCGATCATTGAACCGGTGCCCACGCCCAGGGGATAGTCTCTGTCGGGAGGATGTTCCGTCTTCAGGCTCTCGACGTCAACGCGTCTTGCAGGGTCATCCACCCGAAAACGTTCCTCTTTAACGCGCTTCCAATCCTCGGGCGTTTTCACCGTTGAGTCTGTAAAGTGCGGAATCGTACTGTGACCGTCTTTCGGTTTTTCCCCGATCAGCCCATTCTGGTCACGAATTACCTGTTTTTCGCCGTCTTCCTGAATAACCTGATATTCAAAAGGCGGATACATCCAGATCCGGCCGCCTATCACCGCCATTCTGTCAAAACTGAAAAAGCGATGGGCCTGATCGTTGTTTGTGATTCCATTCCGCTTAAATATGTCCCACTGCTCGAAGTTCTCGGCCCAATATCCGAATTCAGCATTGAAACACCTGTCGAACGGCTCATAATGCATCTGCGCTCTGAACCGTTCCCGATCGGACATTGTTCCTTCCCACTTCTTCCGAAGAGGTGTTGGTTCCCCCATCATTTTCCCATCCTTTTTGGGTTATACCCTTGACAACATACAATCCGTCTTAATAACAAGCAAAATACATCTTTAATTCTGAGCTTCAAGCCCACATCTGGCTCAGGAAGTCCCCCACGTAAAAGACCCTGGAAAGCAAAACACCGCATGCGCTGATGCACATCGGGAACAGTGTTCCCTTCCCCCGCCAACTACCCTTCAGACTGAAACTGGCGACGTTGTTCGGTCTCCATAACCACGCGGAAAAGTTCGTCAGTGGTGCCACTCGTCTTACATCGCTCAACAAAGTCGTTCTCCCGCACCAGCTGGGCGAGTTGCCCCATAAAATGAAGATGCGTCTCAATTCGCTCGCAACAGATCAGAAAGAACACGTGGACAGGCTTGCCGTCGATCGCGTCAAAATCGATCCCTTCAGCGCTACGCCCCATGACAATGACAGCCGGTTCCTGCAAATCTGCCACAGGATCCCGCGGATGCGGTATGGCTACTTGGCCGCCCACCCCCGTACTTAAAAGCTCTTCACGGGCCCTCACCCGGTCAAGCAAAGCCTGGCGCTCCAACACGACTTCGGCACGAAACAATGGCTCCAACAGCTCCTGTAACGCCTGATCTTTATTCTCTGCTTCCATATCCGGGATAATCCGGGAAGACGTCAGAACCCGATTCACCGGCCGCGCGACAGCCTGTTGAGCCGTGATTTCACTGAGAGGCACGCTGCTGTCTTCGCCTTCAGAGGATTCCTCCGACCGCCCGGAGAAAAACATCTGGTCGATCTGGCTGCTGCTGAAACGCCATTGCCCCCCGATTTTAACCCCTTCGATCTGGCCGCTTTTCAGCATTCGTAACACCGTGCGTTCGTTCACCCGCAGATAATCGGCAAGCTCTTTCAAGGTTAAAAGCATTTCTCAGCCCCTCCGCAATTCTTTGAAGAAAGATCGTCTGTCATCGTCGCCCGCTACCGTACATCGGTTGGGCATACCCCCATGCGGGGCCGGCACACCCGGTCCACAGGTTCCGCCTGAAAGAGGGGAATTTTCATACTCCGTTAAACATCCCAACGTTTACCGACTTTGCCAGTAGACAACTCTTGTCCTTCCTTGTCTCTATTTGTCATAGAACTTAGCATGCACTTCCAACTTGTCAACACTTTTCGGGCGTAACATCCAATCTTCTATGAGAGAAGGAAAAACCGCACTCAAAAGACATCGTGGATGTGGTCTCCAAATGTGCTTTATCCTGGCTACCAATGGCCGCCGGTTTCAGGTGTCAGGTTTCGGATTTCAGCATTCAGCCCCCCTGAGATCTGAACACTGAAACCTGAAACCAGCCCAGCAGATCACGCACCAATTCTTAATTTATGCTTCCGAACTAAGGAAGACACATTCTACTTTCTATTGATTCTGGCCGTTGAAGGAATGAACAACTCGGGGTATTCATGGCATCCGATCCGTACGTTTCGCAATTCGATGTCATGCTCAGTGTTCGCCGGTATTTCAACATCGGGCGCGTACAATCTGATCCTCAGATGCGGACCGTATCGCAGGTAACCGTTGACCACGGAGCCGGACAGATTCGAGACAACTTCGTTTATATAGCGCTTCTGAAAAAGATTCTGCCCCGAGTATTGCAGCAGATATGGAGAACACGTCTTTACGTCTCCCGCAGCCTGAACATCACTGATGGCGGTTAATTCAAGTAAACCATGATACCGTTTGAGCTCTTCAGCCGTCAGATCATAAACATGTCCGCGCTCCAAGCCCTCGGCCGCATCATAGATAAACATTCCCCGCCCCTCCGGACGCTGTTTTATCACCGCATTTTCCCCCTCTTTGTAAATCACC
Organism: uncultured Lentisphaerota bacterium; assembly: GCA_913055945.1. Taxonomy (GTDB): domain Bacteria; phylum Verrucomicrobiota; class Lentisphaeria; order Oligosphaerales; family CAJXKU01; genus CAJXKU01. The sequence continues at coordinate 7,686 of CAJXKU010000091.1, forward strand.
ACACACCCTTTCAGTCTCATGCCGATCCGACCGGGCCGTATCCGATACAGTTTTTCGATCGTCAGTTCCCCCTGCTCTTTCAGTTCACTCACTTTCCATTTCTTCGTGCGCTGTTTCGCCCGGCGAAAAGAACGCGTGGAAAATTCTGCATAGACCGGTACATGGTCAGAAAACCCTTCGCCCACGTGTTTCCCTTTTCCCTTTCTGGCACGCTGCCACCGAAACACGCTGGGGCCATCCATCAGGTAAGCCGGCACAAATCGGCCGAATGAGTTATCCGCATACGAGACCCCTTTATCATCGTACAAACCGGCACTCACAATGATATGATCCAGAGAATTCTCATGCTCAAAGAGCTTATATGACCACCTCTCTTCTTCAGGCAGCTCCAGCCAAAGATTATAAAGCAACCGTCCTTCCCCTCCATGCCCCTGCTGCACCGTGCGCTCAGTAATCAACGCGTCGTCTCTAACCGTTCCCAATACCTGATTTATGGCAAATCGCCCGCCTTCGGCCCCGGAAGACGGCTGTGAACGCCATGCATCGTAATTACTGTTCAGATCACCCACAATCAGAATATCGGCATCGTCAGCGAGGCCATCGATATCGCGGCGCAGAACTTCAGCGGCGGCAATCCGCTTTTCTTCCTCATGCTCCCGGCTGGGCCAGTGGTTATTATAAACGAACAGATTCTCCCCGTTTATGTTGAGTTCTGTTTTCAGAATGTTCCGTGCCCCTTCAGAGGGAACATTGAGTTCGGTCGTGTCGGCCACCGGAAAATCAGAGAGCAACGCACACCGAACAACACTGTCTCTTTCTGTCGCCATCCTGGCATATTGATAGCCGACGCCGAACGCCCGCAGCTTTTTCCGCAACAGCCGCAAAGCGGCCTCAGATTCCACCTCCTGCAACGCCAGCACATCCGCCTGCAGATCCCGAATCACCCGGGCAAGATTGTCGAGTTTGATTTCCAGATTCTTTTCGTTCCACTGATATCTGTTATCGGGGACATACGCTCGGTATTCGTCGCTGTCATATTTCAGATCAAACAGATTCTGCACGTTATAACTTGCCACCTTAAAAGTCTCCGCCCGAACGGAAAGCCAGCACAACCCGACACAAAGACAAAGCATTCCGCGGAAAAACCAGCATGCGACCGCATATTGTCGGAAAGGATACCGGGATACCATCATTCTTGACCAGAACTTCAAAAGATGCGTTCGCAACTCGGATCGAGCTATACGGATCATCCTAAATTACGCAGTTAATTTTGAGGTTGTAGATGCAAGGCAGCGAGACGACGCTGTAGTTTCTACCGCGAGTCGATGCTAACGCAGCAGATGCAATCTCAAAATTAACCCTTTAGGGTAGAAAAACCAAACAGCCAACGCTTCACCCAATGGGTGAAACGTTCTAGTAAAATACGACCTTATAAAAGAATAAATTATACATTCTTTGGTTTTTCTACTGCGTATTTTAGGATCATTCGCCCCGTTCCACCTTCACCTCGTAGCGCATCGCCTTATACAGGGAAAAACACAGTAGAATGAGGATAAAAGTAAAGGGCAACGCAGCAGCAATCGCCATCTTCTGTAACGCCTGCAGTCCGCCGGTAAAAATCAACGCACACGCCGCAGCCGACTGGAATATCCCCCAGCACAGTTTCTTGGTAAGGGGCGGAGACAAGCTGCCGTTAGACGTCATCATACCCAGCACATACGTCGCCGAATCGGCAGAGGTAATAAAAAAGACTGCCAGCAGCATAATGGCAAGCATGCTCAGCACACTGCCCAACGGATAGTGAGAAAAAAGCTCGAACAGCACTGTGGATACGTTCCCGACAGCTGACTGAGCAATCTGTACGCCTTCCTCCAACTGAAGATGCAAGGCTGCGCCGCCGAACACGGCAAACCAGAAAAACGTCAACAGAGTGGGTACGAGCAATGCGCCGAGCACAAACTCCCGCACAGTCCGCCCCCGGGAAATACTGGCCACAAAAAGCCCCACAAACGGCGACCACGCAATCCACCACGCCCAATAGAAAAGTGTCCACTGCTCGGTCCATTCGTTACCCATAAACGGATTACTGCGTAAGCTCATTGTCACAAGTGAGGACGTATACTCGCCCACCGTTGTCGTGAACACATCCATGATATAGGATGTGTGCCCCACGACAAGCATGAAGAAAAGAAGCAGCACGGCCACGATGATATTCGTCTTACTCAACATCTGGATACCTTTATCCAGCCCCGTTGCACTCGAAAGCATAAACAGCACGGTGACACCACCGATAATAATCACGGTTAACCCCATGGAATCGGACAAAGGTGATACGAACGCCACCCCGCTTGTAATCTGCATGGCCCCTAACCCCAGAGAGGTAGCAATGCCGAACACTGTGGCAAACACGGCAAGCACATCTATAGCATATCCTGCTGTGCCGTCGATACGTGCGCCGAGCAACGGATAAAAGCAACTGGATATCAACGGCGGCATCCCTCGGCGAAAAGAAAAATACGCGATGCATAAACTCATCGTTATGTAGACGGCCCAGGGATGCAGCCCCCAGTGAAAAAAGCTGTGCTGCATGGCGAATCTGGCCGCCTCCGGCGTCTTATCCGGCACACCTACCGGGGGTTCCGCAAAGTGGTGCAACGGCTCTGCCACGCCCCAGAAAATTAAGCCTATGCCCATCCCCGCCGCAAAAAGCATACTGAACCAGCCGAAGTAACTGTATTGCGGCTTTTCATAATCTTTTCCCAGTTTCAATTTCCCGTAGCGACTGAGGGCCAGAAAAAGTGAAAACACCAGAAAGCTGAACGCGGCCAGGAGATAGCCCCATCCGAAATGCTCGATAATGAAGGAATGCATCGCACCGGACACCGTCGCCAGCTGTTCCGGAGCGGCGATCCCCATTGCCACAAACGGCGATACAATAACAAGAGATATAATGAAAACGGCATTGCGTTTCAACATTACGCTGTCACCCTTCTTCTGTACTCGCTACAGGTATAATAAGCACTGAACAGCCTGCTTTATGGGCAATCCGCTCCGCGGTCGAACCAAGCACTTTTTCAGAAGCTTTCACCTGTTCATGCTTGCCAAGCAGAATCAATTCCGCGTCATATTTTCTCGCCGCTTTAAAAATTCCGCGCTTAGGATTGCCCACCGTGGTGATGGCTCTCACTTCATCAAAATACTCCCTGCATTCGGATTTGAAGTAGTTCAGCTTCTCAAAGACTGCCTTCCGACGCTGCTTTTCAGCCTCAGGATCCGGCGCACGCTCACCGACATACAGCAGGTACAGATTGTGCGCAGCCAGTTTTTCAGACTTTAGATAAGGCAGGATTTTTTCGTGATAAGGATCGGTCGTGATGGCATAAAGGATATTCTGCAGACAATTTTCTTCCCTTGGAGTACCCCACGTCTTGTACACAAACACCGGCACGTTGGTGGTGCGGATGATATCCTGAGAAACGCTCCCCTGCAAGGTGCGTTGCAGGAAATTTTTGCGTTTCCAGGGAAGACAGATGAACTCGAGTTCCCGCTCAACAGCCACATTACAAATTTCGTGCGCTTCGTTTCCGGCTCGCACTACGTACTCGATGTCGTACGAATCTGCGTCTATCTCCGCCAGAATCTTCTGCAGGTGCCGATGCGCGTGCGAGGTACTTTCCAAACCGGAAGAGACCACATGAATCAGAACAATACGGCGGGTATTGAAATTCTCCAGATAGCCGGCCAAAGATTTGATCACCCACAGCGGCTCATGAAAATTCACTGGTAACAGCGCGCTATCAAACACTCATCCGGTTCCTTTTCTCCTGGTATTGTGACCTTCTATCGCAATCATCAGCTTCATCGGCCGATATTTTACCTCGCCTATCGCCTCCAGTCAAGGGATAACGGATCATCGCCTCCCTGATTCAACGCAGAATCGATCAAAACATCCACCGGATCTTCCAAAGCACAGGAAGGTGGTATGTGTTGCAAGATGTTAACAGGTAACACCTTA
>CAJXKU010000092.1 GCA_913055945.1 uncultured Lentisphaerota bacterium
CTGCGGAAATCAGCGGGGGAATGCAGAAGCGCGCAGCCTTGGCCCGGGCTCTGGCGTTGGACCCTCGGATCCTCATCCTTGACGAACCCGGTGCAGGGCTGGACCCGGTCACTGGTGCATCTCTTGACCGATTAATGATATACCTGAACCAATCCCTTAACACAACGGTCATAACGATTACCCACGAAATGCGTTCAGCTATACGCATCGCAGACAAAGTGCTGCTGGTGAAGAATGGTAAAGCCGTGTTTGATGGTGACACTGCCGAGTTCTTAGCGGAAGATAATCCCGAGGTGGCCGATTTCGTCCAAGCAAGTGGAGCCGATTGTTTCTCCGCAGGACGTAGTTCGTCTTCGGCAACACAATCCGAGCAATAAAAAGGAGGATCAATAATGGCAACGCGAACGGAGAAAGTCCGCGCAGGTGCCTTTCTGATCGGAGCGGTTTTTTTGTTGATAGGCATTCTCGCGTTTATAGGCTACCTTCAATTTCAGAAAGAAGGAACGCAATATCATTCTGTATTCAATGAAGTGAACAACCTGTCGAAGGGAGCCCCCGTTAAGTACAACGGAGTAGAAATCGGCGAAGTGTCGAAAATCTCTTTTGCTGAAAAAGGAACGCCGCCCCGAATCCGGGTGGCATACAGAATTCAGGAACCGCGGCTGATTACGAGCAGTACCGTGGCACATCTGGGGTTCCTGAACCCGCTCTCCGGAACGCAGTACGTGAGCCTCACGGCGTCAGAGAAAAAAATATCTGCAGGGAAAAAACTCGATGCCGGCAGTAAAATCCCCTCTCAGGCCTCGGAGATTCAGGAAACCTTCGGCGCGGTTAAGGAAAGCCTCGACGAACTGAATAAGCTCCTGCAGTCGAACAGAGAAAAGTTTTCACAGCTGCTGACGAACAGCAATCGCATGGTGAAGGATCTGCACACGCTGTTCCGGGGGCCCCGACAGCGGGAGAATATTCGGGAGGGAAGCCTCCTGCATCTGATGCAGAACATTGAAAACGTAGTGGTTGAATTGAGGCAAACATCAGAGACAGTACGTGCTGCGGTGGAACAGAGTAAACCGGATATTCTCTCTATCGTGAAAGATACAAGAAAAACGGCGGAACGCCTCCGAACAATTGCCGGGGAGGCGGAAATAAGCGCTAAAGTGATCCGCGAACGACTGGACAGCAAAGAGTTCCAAACGGTCATGACGCATATAGAAGAACTGGCTGCCAATTCAGCCAGTGTCAGTAAAAAACTCAACAAGGTATCCGCTGAGCTGGACCGTACAGTTCAGGAGAATCAGCCTGATCTGCAGCGAATAATTCGAGATCTCCGGAAAACCGGTGATAACCTCAAAGAACTTTCGCGTAAACTTCGGCGCCGACCGTCAGCGATTCTGAAAACAGGCCAGCAGAATAAACGCAGAATTCCGCAGTAAAAGGAGATTCATAGACATGGGCAGATTATTCATATGGGGTCCGGCGTGTCTGATTGTCCTCATGCTCGCCGGATGCAGCAGTCTCCCGCAAACAGAATACTACAGATTGTCGTGTGATTACGACGACCAGGGATTCTCAGACGAGCATATTAATGCTTCCCTTGAATTACTTCCTTTCAAGGTAGCCTTCCCTTACGCGAGAACAGAAATCGCATACCGAAAAAATGACTACCGGATTTATTACGACCGTTATCGACAGTGGACGGCCGCGCCTGCGAAGCTTGTGCGTGAGGAAGTGGGTGATTATATTCGTGCTTCAGGCATATTCGACAAGGTCTACGAATCACCCTCGAGTCATACGGATACCCGGTATACCCTTCGAGCACGCATACGAGAATTTGTGGAATTGAAGGAGGATAACCAGCGTTTCGCCTTGCTGCGGATGGATCTGATGTTCACTGACACCCGCAGAGAAAAGCAACTCATTGTCAATACATGCTCCCGGACACCGATTAAAGCCGGTGGGGACTTAACGGGGTTCGCGCGGGCTATGTCCCGGAACCTGGAGAAGGCTTGCAGCAAATCGATGCGGCGCATTATACAACAGCACGGCAGGTAGAAGGGGGGATACGTTACGCAGTGAGTAGTTGGTACGCCGGAAAACGCAATACAGGGATATGAACGCTGATGGCAGAAAACCGGAAAACCTGGAAAAAAATCAAAGAATTACCTCCGGAAAAGTACCTGCGCGCGGGTGACGCCCTTGACATAATTTATTCTTCCGGGGGAGAGGGTGAGTATATACGCAAAGTAACCTGTTACGAAGTGTTCCCCGAGCAGAAACAGCTCGTTGTATCACAGCCCTCGCCGGGCGTGCGGTCATATGATATTAATCGGCGCGTGCATATTACCAAAGTATCACGTATTGACGCCGACCTCATCCGTGTGGGTACCACCTCCGTCGTGAGCTCTCTTCAGAAAGATTATGAATTGAGCAAAGGCCAACGGGTGGTTGTCGTTAATCTTGTGTACGAGCCGCAACTGCGGAAATTTAACCTGCGTACTTCCTATCGGCTGGAGCCAACCCGCACGTATCAGGTTAACGCGTCGATCAGGCTGTCGGGAGGCACGGTTATACCCGAATCTACGGTAAAAGTCAAGGACGTTTCGACCGCAGGTGTGGGCCTGGAGTTGTCTAAGCAATCCCTGGACCCGAAGCTGGTTGACAGCCTGAAGACGGGTGAAGTTCTGACCCTGGACCTGAAATTACTTGATAACGAACACTCCCGGAAGAGTGAAAACCATAGCGATACCATTAAATGTGAAAGCGAGATCGTGCGTGTTCGCTCACTTCGGGAGCCCGACGTACTCGCTCTGGGTACAAAATTTCGCAATATGAAAACCTCGGCGGACGAAAGACCGCTTGCGACGTTTATTACCGCTGCCCAACGGCATATTCTCAGAAAAGCCAGAAATACAGGGTGATCTTTCCATACTGTCTCTGCCAGGCGAGTCAAAGAAGGTTGGCAGCCGAGGACCGCATAGATGGTTAACTATTTCAGCCTCTTGCATCTGAATTGCGCAATTTCAGCTTCAACAAACTTCAACAGAATGAAGAAAGCAAAATGCAACACGGATTAAAAAGCCGGCACCACCAATCAACAATAGCATTGCTGGTTTGCGGATTTTTCATATACTTTGTGAATCTCGGACAGCAGGCACTGCGTACGTGGGATGAAGGGGTTTACGCCAATCTTGCCCGGCGCATACTCAGCTCCGGTGACTGGCTGATTACCTTCTGGCGTCCAATCGGCGAAGGAGTGACGCCTTATCTTGAAAAGCCGCCGCTGGGTATCTGGCTGGAGGCCGCATCCATGAAAGCGTTTGGCATTCACGAAGTTGCCGCGCGACTTCCTTCAGCGATCTGTGCCGTTCTATTGGGACTGCTGGCCTATCGGATAGCCTGCAAACTGTATGACCAAACGGCGGGGTTTCTGGCAGGCATTATCCTGCTGACGACAGCCTACCTGTTTGAAGGAACAAACGCCGGGACTCAAGGGGGCGTTGACGTGCCCTTTGTTCTCTTCGGCACGCTGCTGGTGGTGTTTGTCTGGCAGTCACGGTCTTGGCGGGACATCGCCGTTGCTGCTGTCGCTGGAGGTCTGGCCGCCATGACAAAAGGGGTAGGCGCAGGGGTTTTTCTGGTGATCATAGCGCCGCTTTTCCTGACCCGCCGACACCACCTCTACCAGGTGAAATCTGTCATATCAATCGGAGCAGCGTTGCTTCTGACAGCGTTGTGGCCGATCTATGCCTATGTAAATCATTCCTCGGAATTCCTCGATCAAATGTGGAGGAATCAAGTCGTTGAGCGCGTAGAAGGTGGCCTTGCTACGCGTGAAGGTACCCTGTTCGATTTCATGCATTATCCGTATTTCAATGATTTTCCCGTCCATTTTGCGCCGTGGTCATTGCTGTTGATTCCGGCGGTGGTTGTGGGTATCTATCATTGGCGACAGAGAGGAAAAGCTTCTCCTGAACCGTTCTTGATCTGGTGGTTTGTCTCGACGTATCTGTTTTTTGCTTTGGTTCGGGGGAATCACGGGTGGTATATACTGCCGGCAATCTTCCCGCAAGCCCTCTTGGTAGGCAATATGGTGCGCGGCACCCTTTCGTTAAACTATGCGGACATGATGGGCTGTGGTGTTGGATACATAGGTCTTGCTGTCTGGCGACTCAAAGAGGGCGACTGGTGTACCCCAGTTGCGCTTGGATTACTTCTTGCTGGTCTGGTCTGTTTCGGCAAGTGGGGCGACGTTATCGCCCGGAAAACTCCTTTGGTCCCAACCCAGAGAAATATCGCTCTTCTGCCTTGTGGTTCATTGGTTTTTGCTGCTCTGCTTGTGGCCGGAGCACCCCCCATGCCCCTGCCGGAATCTGATCGGGCTCCGCCCCATATGCCGCAAGAGGCAGGTGCGCTCGCGGGTGATTATATTCGCATGCATACCGATCCTGATGACAACATACAGTTTGCCCCGAGGCTTACCCGGGAACGGCATTTGCGTACCCTGCGTTTCCACGCCCAACGATCAATAACAAGGACCAGCCAGGCGGGAGAATTTCCGATCATAGTGACCCAGTATCACGTGCCGGACCGCTACGCGGAAGAAGGACGGGTGATTCCCTTCACTGACGGAACCTGGACGTATTACGTCATCCGCCGTAATGTGAGCAACTAACGTTCAGGATAAAACAATAACTGAAGGTTCTTCCCGGATTTCTGTCACGCGTTTTCTCTGACAGGGGCGTTGGAAATACTGTATACACGGTTCTACAGAAAAGCGCGAAGAGGCGCAATTCTGTTAGTTATCTTAAACCATTTCATTCTGAACCTGGGGGGCTAAGAACGCGCCCGATAAACAGAATGCTTTCCGTCTGCCGGTCGCGGAGGATGAACAGAAAAGGGTGGTCCGCCATAAAGGTCTCCGGTTTTTCCGGCTGGGCACTTGTGACCCCTAAGCTGACACCGGTCGCCGCGGCTGCTTCTGTGCCTTTCTCGTAAACGTCGACGTACGCTTTGTGCACGACTGTCTGGAGAAAAAAGCGGGGCTTCGGTGCTGCGGTCATGCCGCTGAAATCTGCTTTGTTCGGGCGGAAAGCGTCTGTCATGCCCATATTTTCCAGTGGCTCATTGAGGATGAACCGGCTCGTCAGCTTGAACTTCGGTATAGCGACGCGTACGCGCGCGGTGTCGAGGTGGTCCAGCCACGTGGACAATGTGTTCCGGTTGAGCTGGTCTTCGACGGTGTCAAGCGAAGTTCCTTCCTGCGGAAGCAGGATTACCATCGCCAATGCTCGGTTTTTATAAGGCATTTCCAGGAGTTTTACGTTGTCCGTGCGGGTGAAGGGGAAACGTTCAGTCTGATGCATCATGGGCGTTTGGATTGTCTCGCCGTTTCTCAGTCTGAATTCCCGCTTGCGGGTGGCATCCTTATTGAACGTGTGCGCCCATTGCGCCTTGAAGTAAACCGCGTTGGTCAAGGCTAGGCGCGTCCGGGGCGTGATCGCCCCTTTGGGCATCAGCTTCTTGATCTTGTTTCGCGTGTTTTCTGCCACCCATGTATTTATTTTTTCCCGGGCTTGTTCTGCGGATCGCTTGAAGTCCACCTGCTTGAGGCCGGCTCCGTACTGTTTTCGGGTCACTTCCAGGTATTCATCACGGAAGTCATAGCCGGTCTGGCCCCAGAGCGCGTTTGCGATATGCAGTTCCACTTCGTCCTTTTCCTGCCGCGCCCGAAGCGCTTGCAGGAGGTCATGGTACGCGGTATGTACTTGCTTTGCCGGCTGGTCGAAACGAAGGACGCGCTTCATCTGTTCCGCGGTTTCCCCGCGCGCACCCGCATACGTCATGGCGAGTGCGCTCGAAACGCTGAAAGGCGAAAGGAACAGGTTCTTGTCCTGGTTGTCCGGCGCTTGTCGCAATTGGTGATAAAGGTCGACCGCAAACCCGTTGTTACCCTGGACAAGCTGATCCGTGTCCGTGCCGTCGCCGCCAGCCGCGGCACGGCTTCCTGTCAGCGTTGCCAGGGTGGCAACGATGAGCAGCGTAAGCAACCTCTGAACCGGGATTAGTTGCGTCCTCTCCGGCGCCACCCTGCGTTTGTTCAGTTCTTCCATGATGTACCTCCATGCTTTATCCGGCGCTATGCGGCTCTGTTATTTAATGCCACTGGCCCGATCTCTTAACCCGATTGAACTTCGTGTAGCCTCCAGTAAAAAGGTTTTTGCGCAGGTAGCGCATGTTCAGGGTCTTTTCCTCGCCTGCGGGAACCTGAATGTGGAACTTCAGTGTGCGATGATTCTTGCGCTCGTAGTCGTGGCTGAATTCAACCGCCTCCCATTCGCCTTTTATATGTTCGACGACGGTCAAGGTCACCGCTTCGTCCTTGAAGTTTTCAATCTTCGCATACTCGTGGATCCTCTGATCATACACGGTAATGTTGCCGTCATCGTCGCGCCGGATATTGACCTTCTTGCTTTTCATGCGTTGCTGCGTGACCGCGATATCGCGGCTGTCGCCCACATAGAGCTCCATTTTATCGCCGACGGGGGTAAACTCGGCGTTGTCTTCGCCCAGAAAAATGGTACTGCCGTGTCCGTCGTGTTGATAGATCCTGGCCTTACCGTTCCAGAGCGCCTGCTGGCCCAAGGACGCCTCTTTGGTATTGTTCAGTTCATATTGCAGCGGTATGCCGACCGCGCGGTCCTGTTTGTCCGGGTCGTGGGGTTTCTTAGCCTCATCCCAGGTATAAACCTTTTTGATCGGTACGCTGTCTTTCCGGAAAAACAGCATGCGCTTCGTCTCCTGATGTTGTATGCTCGTTTGGAACGGTTCGCCGTAGTTGAGGATACATTCGGCGGCGGCGAAGTCTTCGCCGGAGAAATTGCGCAGAACAAGATATGATTTAAGGTTGACCTGTGTCTCGTCCTGATCGGCCGTGGCTTTGTACGTTACAAGATTGTCGATGCGCTTCAGCAGGTAGCTGATGCGTACGTTTTCCTCCCAGGCTTTCTCGCTGTGGATCTTCCATACGAGTGCGTCTTCATCCGGCGGATAACTGACGGACAGCAGGGTGACGTCCTCCGGATGTGACAGCGCGCGGATGCGGATGCTGTCCGGGTCAATCCGGACCCCTTTCCAGGAAAAGTCAATTTTGTTGTGGCCTTTCTGTAAATTCAGGGTCCGTTCTTCCTGCACGAGCGTGGCGGTGGGATTGTCCAGCCGGATGGTCGTGGCATCACGGTCCGGCAGAGTTACCAGTTTGGTTCGCGCGTGCAGCGAAGCGCCGCAAAGGAGCAGAGTAACGAAGCCCAGTGTGAAGGTCGATCTGATCATTTTCATTTTGCCTTGTCTCCTATTTTTTTCCGGTGTTTTAAAAGTGCGATTTTTCGTTCGCAGAGCGTTTACCGTCGATATCGGCGATCACCGTGATAGACAGTAAGCGTATACGTGATCTGTGTTTCTTCGTGCGGTTTGAGCCGGACGGTATATTTGACGGTTGACTGATCCACTTTTTCATACTCACCGGGGGTTTTGTTGTTTTCAAGTTCCCAATGTTTTGAAGGCAGGTGCCGGGTCACTTCGAGTTTGGCCGGCTGGTCGCTGTAATTGTTCAGCGTGATGCGGTAATCCTTGATCTCATCGAAGCCGTCCACGTCCCCATCGTTGTCAAAGACAATGTTCTTTTTGCGGTAATCCATAACCTTCGGTTTGACTTTGACTTTCTGCGCCTTCCCCAGGTTCAGTTCTACTTTCTGGTCCACGGGGATGTACCTCGTGTTGTCCGTTCCGATGTAGCGCAGATTGCCGCCTTTGTTCACGGAGCCGTACACCTTGATCTCGCCGCCGGGCAGTGGGGTTTGCCCCAGGTTATGTTCTTCATCGTTGCGGAAACGCAGGAAACGTACGGGGGTGTCTTCGTAGCGTTGTTCGTCGTATTTATAGAAGTTGGTAACTTCAACCGATTCTGCTTCAAACGACGGCAGTCGCTTGGACGAGCCGTCAGGAATGGTCTCCGTGCCTTCGATGGTATACAGGAAATACTCCGACAGTCCTTCCTTCTTGATCTCCTTCGGCCTGCTGCGATCAGCATCCGCCTCCTGTGCGGCGCCCGCATAGGCTCTTTTCACCTTTTTCATGGCATGTCGTTTTTCGGCGCTCCCTGGAGGGCGCGGTTTTCGGCCCGTGGGTTTGCCATAGGGCGCCTCGCGCCGGGCCAATTCGGCGATGCGATCCAACAGGTTGATTTTGCCCACCACCAGGCGCGTTTTGGCACCTCCATAGTCTTCACCGGATTTGTTGGTGACCCGCACATAGCCTTTCAGCTTCATGGTTTTTTCGTCCTGGGACAGGGTGGCCATATAGAACGAGCGCCATGACAGGCCGCTGGTGAAGTATGTAATCTCTACCGGGAAGCGGCCCGCTTCTTCTGCGTGGATGTGCCATACGCCGGTTTCCTTCACCCGCGGCGGGTAGGAGATGTTTTTGACTTCGAGCTGATTGTTGTCGCCCTGCGGTTCGATGTCCAGCGACGTGGGGTCGATGAGCGTGTTGGCCCAGGAGAACTGGAGTCGATTCATGCCTTTGCTGAAGGTTAATACGCGTTGATCGCGTACGAGGGTGAGGTCGGCTTTGTTGTAGATGGTGATCTGCACGGATTCGCGTTCGGGGAGCGTGACCAGGTCGACCTTGGCCTGGGCTCCGATCACGGCGACAAACATCAGCACCATCACGGCCTTCAGGGTTGGTTTAAACATCTGCACCTCCTTTTTGTTTTGTTTTCCCGTTCTTTTTTGCGCGATGCGTTTATGCTTTCCCGGCGTTCATTTTCTTTAGACGTTCTCAGACGTTCTTTTTTTAAATACTTACAGGGTTATAATACATGGTTTGAGCGAGATTCAAAAGCAGGATGATCAAACTATATGACACGTGATGACTTTGTTCGCGAATTATACGACCATGATACGTACACCACGCCTCCCGGACGGGTCCGGCCGTTTCCCGCCCGGCATCCGCTCTGGGCGAGTACGAAGTTTCACCTGCGGAATCTGTGCTCGATCATCCGCACAGTACGCCTGGTGAAACGGGAAGGCTTTTACTATCCGAAGTGGCCGGATGCCTCTTTTGAAGTGGTCAACACGCTTGAGGCCTCCGGCGGCAGGATGGAGGTAAGCGGCTTTTCCAATCTCGTCCAGGCCGAACAGCCCACGGTTTATGTGTGTAACCACATGAGCCTTTTAGAGACGTTTCTTCTGCCGATTTTTCTGCTGGAATTCTCCTACGTGTCGTTCGTGGTGAAAGAAAGTCTTATCCGATACCCCGTATTCGGTCATATCACGCGGGCGAGTGATCCGATAGCCGTGTCCCGCGAGAATGCACGTCAGGATCTGAAACAGGTACTTCAGAGAGGGGAAGAGAAGCTGCAGCAGGGGCGCTCAGTGGCCATATTCCCGCAGGCAACCCGATCGGTGTCTTTTTCGCACAGCGCCTTCAATACGTTGGGCGCAAAGTTGGCGGAGAAGAATGATACTGCCGTGGTTCCTGTTGCTGTCCGAACGGATTTCCTGCGCGAAGGCAGAATCTTTAAAGATTTTGGCATGGTCGATCCGTCAAAACCTGTGTGCTTTTCGTTCGGACCTGCCTTCAAAGGTGATGCGAAGCAGATGCACGGACACGTGGTGGATTTCATTACTTCACAACTCCGGGAGTGGGACATTCCGGTCAGGGATTGAGGTATTGTATGCAGAGGCACTGCGTGCAGCGTGAGGAAAACACCCTCGATGTTGACGACATGCTGAAGCATGAACGCCGACAAGTCAATAACGCGGTTTTGGCTGGTCAGAGTTCATACTTTAGTATGGTTTGGATTCATGCAGTCGCAGTACCGAGTATACGAGCCATTGCATGGAGCCACTGCGTGGAGCGGGACAAGTACATCCTGGATGTTGACGACGGGCTGAACGCAGTTCTCATACGAGCCTGGCCGCCGGGCGGCGGAGCCGCCCTGACGCCCGGAATAAGAGACGTCAAAAAAAGCCGCCTTCTGGAGATGCGCTCGGCCTCGAGCGCAATATGTGGCGGAGGCCCGCCACATCCCCAGAATGTTACCCAAGATCATGCGTTGCCACGTTGAGTCTCCTACGAGCCTGACCGCCGCTGTAGCCACTGGACACTCCAGTATGAGACTCGGCGCCTTTAAGAATTCAGCAGACCGCCTAAAGGCGGTACTACAAACCTTCAGGTATCCCGGCGGCACTTGCTTGTAGTTCCGGCTTCAGCCGGATCTTTACCCGGCGATTCTCATACGAGGCGTAGACGGTCAGCTAAAGGCGGACTACGGGCAGAACCTTGAGGAAAATCTGCAAGATCTTTCCGCGAGGCTAACACGTATGGCTTACAGGCCCCGCCCCAAGCGACGCACGTACGTGTCGAAGACGGACAGCGACAAGAAGAGGCCGCTGGGGATCAGCACATTTGAGGACAAGATCGTAGAGCAGGCGACCAAGCGTGTACTTGAACCCTTGTGGGAGCCGCTGTTCCGGGATTGCAGTTACGGCTATCGCCCGGAACGGAACGTGCACCAATGCATAGACCGATTGGGCAGGACGATCCAGCAGCGGCCGGTGAATCAAGTGGTTGAAGCTGACATACGCGGCTTCTTCGATCATGTCAATCACGAATGGCTGATGAAGTTCGTTGAACAGCGAGTAGGTGATCCGCGAGTGCTGCGTCTGCTGCGGCGGATGCTTAAGTCCGGTATCATGGAGGACGGGCTGTTGCAAGCAACGGAGGAGGGTACGCCGCAAGGCAGTATCCTTTCACCGCTGCTGGCTAACATCTATCTGCACTATGTGCTGGACTTATGGTTCGACAAGAAAGTTGAACCCGCCTGTGAAGGACAAGCATACCTGTTCCGCTATGCGGACGACTTCGTTGTATGCTTCCAGTATAAGCAGGAGGCGGAGCAGTTTCAGGCCGCGTTGAAAGAGCGGCTTGAGAACTTCGATCTTGAAATGGCCGAAGAAAAGACACGGACGCTGGCTTTTGGACGCTATGCGCGGACGAACGCGCAGCAGCGCGGCGAGAAGCCGGGACAGTTCGAGTTTCTGGGTTACACTTTCTATTGTGGTAAAACCCGTAACGGGCATTTTAAGGTGAAGAGGAAAACGAGCCGCAAGAAAATGCAGCATGCAGTTGCGCAGTACAGCGAGTGGATCAAGAGGAATCGCCACCGCTATCGTACTGCGGAGCTCATAGCGCGAGCGCGCAGTCGAGTAGTGGGACATCTGAACAGCTATGCGATCACTGACAATAGTGACCGCTGTCAGGAGTTTCTCCACTTAGCCACATGCAAATTGCGGAAATGGCTGAACCGACGAAGTCAACGTCGGTCTTATAACTGGGATACGTTCAACGAAGTTCTGCGCAGTTGTGGTTGGCCCGAATTCGCGGTCTACCACGAGATGAGTCCGATGAGACCATTGTCGAATGTTCATGTGAGGAGCCGGATGTGGGAAAGCCGCTCGTCCGGTTCTGTGAGGGGCACGGGGACCAACTGATGCAAGGTGATAATTGTGTGGCACCGCCGGGAAACCAGGCGGCAAACAGAGAAAACAAACCTTCACCTAAACATCGGGAGGCCCCGGCCTACT
>CAJXKU010000093.1 GCA_913055945.1 uncultured Lentisphaerota bacterium
GGGGAGGGCAAGCATAGTGAACTCTATGACCTGACCCGTGACCCGAACTGCGTGGACAACCTTTGGAACCGTCCGGAAGCTGCGCAGCTGCAACAGGCCATGATGGAGAAACTGCTACGCGTAATGACAGAGAATGTGGATCCCGTGCCCCTGAAGCTTGCGCCTTGTTGAAATTTATGGAGGGAAGAAGAATGCTTACACATCTTGCTGAACCAAAAGCATGCGCCAGGAGGCCATTCATCGGGCAGGCATTGATGGCCATATCCCTGTTTCTGGGAAGTCCCCTGGTATTCTCCGCGACTCCCCAGGATGGTGGCGAAACACAAAAGTGGGAGGTTCGCAATCCACAGAAAACCATACGCGCGGTCGTATCTCAGTCATCGGAAGGTTCTCTGTTTCTCAAGGCTTACCACAAAGGCAGTAAAGTGTTGGGAAACAGTCCTCTAGGTGTTAAAACTAAAGAAGAGCGTTTTCGAGATGGGCTGACGTTTCAGAAGAAGAACGTCCGAACACAGTCACGAACATACGAACTGGTGCATGGTAAGCAATCCACGCGCAGTTACAACGCCAGAATCATGACCCTTATGTTCGAGTCCGACAGCGGAAGCCCTTTTGAAATTGATGTTTGGACAAGCAGCGACGGCATCGGATATAGATATCGTCTACCGGGGAACGGAAAAGTCAAAGTATTGGAGGAAGATTCCGGGCTCTATATTCCGGGCGACCCGACTGGTTACGTAGCCAAGTTCGCTCAAAATTATGAAGAACTCTGGAAGCAGACGCCGCTCACGAAAATGAACGGGGAATACACGTTTCCGGCACTGTTCAGAAGCAGAGACCAATGGATTCTTTTAACCGAAGCGGGCGTTGATAAACATTATACAGCGAGCCATCTGAAAACCGGCGGTAAGAACCTCCTGGAAGTCGTTTTCGCGCCCGATCACGCGGTCAAGGGCAAACCGGTCGTATTTCCCCGCACCAAGTCAACCCCATGGCGCCTTGCAATTATTGGGGATCTGTCTACCGTCGTGGAGTCCAACCTCGTTCTTGATGTGAGCCCATCCTGTAAACTTGAAGACACCTCCTGGATCAAGCCGGGACGCGTCGCGTGGTCGTGGTGGTCCGATCACGACAGTCCGTCCGACCTCAAAACGCAAAAGAAATACGTCCGTTATGCTGCTGAAAGAGGCTGGGAATATGTTCTGGTCGATGCGGGATGGGAAGCTGAATGGATACCGGAACTGGTGGAGTACGCCAACGAACGGGGTGTAGAAATTCTGTTATGGACCCACTGGACGGATATCGGATCGCCCGAAGCAATGAAGGAAAAACTGCCCCAGTGGAAATCCTGGGGAATCGCCGGCGTCAAGGCGGATTTCATGAATGCCGATGCACAGTGGATCCAGTCAAAGTGGTACGACAACGTCATGCGCGAGACCGCTGAACGTGAAATGCTCATTTACTTCCACGGCTGTACGTTACCCAAAGGGCGACGCCGACGCTGGCCCAACAACATGACATCCGAAGCGGTTGCCGGCGCGGAAGGCGGAGATCATCCGATGGAACACCAGCTCATCCTGCCTTTTACCCGAAACGTCGTCGGCCCCATGGATTTTACGCCCGTCACGTTTTCCATGAATCCCCGGAGTAACACCGTCGGATATCAGCTGGCTCTTTCGGTTGTATACCAGAGCAGCCTGCAGCATTTTGCCGATAAGGTGAAGGCGTATGCGCAAAGACCCCTGGCAGAGCGCTTCCTTAGTGCGGTCCCTGCCAGCTGGGACGAGACTCAACTGCTGGAGGGAGATCCGGGACGGATAGCTGTGTTTGCCCGCCGGAAAGGAAAAGACTGGTTCGTCGGAGGGATTACAGCGGGAGAGGATCAAAGCGTAGAAATCCCATTTGATTTTCTGCCGGAGGACACCACCTACGTCGCGGAGGTCATTGGTTCGGACAACACGGGCGAAAAACTCGTTCGGAAGTGGTACGAAGTCAAACGTGAGGATACACTGTCGTGGGATCTTCAGTCCAACGGTGGAGTGGTCATTCACCTGACCTTGCCCGAGAAAGTCAAAAATGAAATTCAAACGGAAAGACCGGAAGGATAGCAACAGTCCGGACCACGGCGCCAGCCCAATCCGTGGCGTTTTCCATATTCACTCCTGAAGGATGGAAGAGCCGCCTTCCTTCCGCCCCCGTTTCCACCATCAGCTCTGAAGGCAAAACAACTGCGATCCAGACTCACGCTGAAGGACAACCAGAACGCCTGACATAAAGGCATTTCTGCTGGGGACGGCGGTCCACCGCCGTTTTCATATGCGCCATATAACGGGCGAGGACGCCCGTGTCCAAGGAGGGGGATCTGTTTATGCCCGGCGTTCAGGTTGTTATCAGAATCGCGGTACGAGCGTGAGTTCTGCACAACGTCTCCATAAGAACTGCGGACAGCATTATGCCTGCATGACAACACAGCGTCTTGTGCGCCGGCAGCAAACGGCAAGGGCTGTACAGGAGGCGGCTCTGATGATCCTAAAACTGCGAAAGTTAGGGTGATCGGTCGCCATCTCCGCCGGCGGAAGCAGCCCAGTTCTGTTACGTTGCGGGCAATACGAGAAGATGAGGCGCTCTTTCAGAGCGCGGTATGTTTGTGATATCGGGGTTCCCAGAGTTCCATTCCGGCCTGCACCACAGTGGGCCGCAATTCCACCCTGGGCTGATATGAAATCGGGCCGTTGGCCCTGATCCATACGAACCGACAAGGTCGAAGGCCGTTATTCATACCAATCCAGACCTCTTGATCTGTGAAAACCTAACCGCATTCCGCACGCGTATCGGGTGAGATCCGTGCCTGGCAAAAATGTTTCTCCGGCTGGGCTTAACCTTGTACTGGAAATGAGAGACTTATGACGCATAGAGGGTTTCTTGCAGACGGTTGTGGCCCATACGACGGGAAAGGAGTACGGCCGACACTTCCAGAGGTCTGGAATCGGCGCCATTTGTTTGGTGGAGGATGCGCGGCTGACTATTTGTCGGCACCGACAGTGCGACCAACCACCTTCCAGTCCCACCACATCAGATCTCGTCCTCGGGGCGGAAACTTCATACGGAGGTATACGGCCGAGGCCGGTTCATCCAGATCGATATCGCCTTCGTTGCCTTTCCGCATCCAGCTATCCGTGTTGCCCGGGAAACTATGGCTGTATACGCTCTTCCAGGGACCTTCAGGATCGAGCGACCATTGTACAGTGGCAAACTTCCCCGATGCCTCCCCTTTCTTGGCCGTCAGTTCGGAACTTACGGTCAGAGTATTGATCTTGTGCGACGATGATTCCGGCGTAACTTTCCAGATTGACCAGGCAGCCTCTTCTCCCCGTTTTTGGGGCTGGGCTGTGTTCCAGTGATTGTTCACGCCCATGTTATGATTGCGAAAGGCATCCTCAATATTCTTGCCCATCGGATTGCCTTTTTCCGGATCCTCGCCGCCGTAGTCCCAGAAGGTCACTGTCTTTCCCCTCGTGATACCGACATTAAGCGTAAAGTCGTCGATATTTTTTATGTTCATCTGATGATAGTTGCCGCGTTTGCCACCTTTCCAACCAAAGTCTTTCGGCGGGTGGGCCAGTTCCAGCGTAAAATTATCATAGATAAAATCAGAACAGTCAGCACTCCCCTGAATCCTCGGAGCTGAATCTTCCCCCGCGAAACGAAACATAATTCTGCTTTTCGCCGGTTCGGTCTTGCCGTCATAAACGACTTCGTACTTCAACTTCACCTGGTCTTCATGCGGTGTAATCCGACATATCACTTCGGACTCTTTCCCGGCTTTGCCTTTGCAATCGTAGCGAAGCACTTTTCCGCCTTCCGGATTTTCGTCACTCGAGGCAAGTGCTTTCGGTGCAACTAAAGTAGCCCAGTTTTCCGCATTTATATCCACTTCGATACTGCCCAGTAGACGCTCAGATTCTCCCTCCACACTGTATACCTGCAATTTGCCGTCCGCGGATTTCAGCGCAACCGCATCGTTTTTGATTACGTAAGGCGATCCCTCAGGTGAAGCACTACAAGCAATGTTTCCGATACACAAAGGCATCAAAAGCACGATTAGACTGCTTACGAAACTTCGTTTGATATGCTTACCTTTACTCATTCGTTCCCCTCCTTGTTTCAGATGTTTTGTCCAAAACGAGTTTCCGTCTCGCCCCATGTGGTGAACCGTGTCATCGATGCAAGCTGGACTGCTATCAGTCCTTTCATACCCTATTAGCTACTATATACTTCAGTCCTATTCTCGCGCGTATGATAGAACTGCGATAGCGATTTATCACCTCAGGCGCCACGCCCTGACGGGCTGATACCGGGTCTGATTACGGTTTTTCTTGTTGGAATAGGCGGCATTTGTTTGGTGGAGGATGCGCGGCTGACTATTTGTCGGCACCGACAGTGCGACCAACCACCTTCCAGTCCCACCACATCAAATGTCGTCCTCGCTGCGGAAACTTCATACGGAGGTATACGGTTGAGGTCGGTTCATCCAGAACGATATCACCTTCGTTGCCCTTCCGCATCCAACTGTCCGTGTTGCCCGGGAAACTATGGCTGTATACGCTCTTCCAGGGACCTTCAGGATCGAGCGACCATTGCACGGTGGCAAAAATCCCCGATGCCTTCCCTTTCTTGGCCGTCAGTTCGGAACTGACGGTCAGAGCACTGATCTTGCGCGAAGATGATTCCGGCGTTACTTTCCAGATTGACCAGGCGGCTTCTTCTCCGCGTTTTCTTGGCTGGGCTGTGTTCCAATGGTTGTTCACGCCCATGTTATGATTGCGAAAGGCATCCTCAATATTTTTACCCATCGGGTTGGCTTTGTTCGGGTCCCGGCCTCCATATTCCCAGAAGGTCACGGGGATTTTCCCGTCCGGAATCTCGAACACGCGTACCGAATACGGCGGGAAGGCGAGCGCTTCGCCCTCTGGGTAAATGCGTTCCTGCGCATTTTCGGCGGTTAATTCGCGTATTTTCCGTCCGCCGGCCCACGGGAGTGTTGCGGTCACTTCGCGATCCGAGCTATGGTTGATCACCGCCACATACAGTTTGTCCTGATGTCGGACATGCCGCACTTCCAGGCGGGGAACGGGAATCGAGTATTTGGAGGTTCCTGCAACGGATCCCCAGAACCAGAAGTCGCCGTTGGATACTTCGGTATAGGGACCGCTAAGTCCTTCCGCGGGTTCCACCACTTTCGACAATCCGTTCCAGCTATCAATGGTCGCCGTTCTCTCTTTCAACTCTTCAGCCTGCGGCAGCGTTTCGCCGTACGGGTTTTCCGTGGGCACCTGTCCAACTGCTATTATACGCCGATCCTCCGGGAGTTCGAGGAGTTTCTCTGCGGTGTCTTCGGTCAACCATGGAGCGTCCACAATCAGTACATCGGTGCACCGTGAGGCTGATACATCCCGGTCCAGCACGTATCTCCAGGGACGACCGAGTGCGGCAACGTGGCCATACGCCTTTACGGCTCCGCCCATCTCCGGCCTGGCCGGATCATCGGGGAGCGTGTTCCAGCCTCGGTTACCTTCAGTCACCAGCACGGCAATATCAGCATCGGCCCGCGCGTCAAGAAAAGCGCGGAAGACCGATTCGTTGCGTCGTATTTGTACGATCGATTTCACATGCCCTCTATAGTGTTCGCCGCGCTGAGCACTTTTATAATGTCCGTGCGCGTCCGGACGTCCTGACATAAAGTTCGTCTGCCGGTTATAGGAACTGCTGCGCTGCAGCCCCAGCAGATAATTCCGCAACAGGGAATATCGCACCATGCGGGGCGTCGCGGAGCCGTGGTTATAGAGGTGATGTTCGGCATTCCACAACGGCTTATTCTTTACAATTGCCTGGCTGTCCACCAGGACCTGATAGAAATGTGGAGGTAGCGTCGTGATCATGTGCGTAAACCCGGCCGAATTGAATTCCGGCACTTCCCGGAACAGATAAGGATTCATCCGCGTTTTGGTCGTGTAGTAAAACTTTCCGGGCCCCAGGTATGGCTGAATCTTCTCAGCCTTATTCGTAAACTCTTCGTCCCAAAGCTGGTCCGGGCCATGATTCGGATCAAACGCCTTGTATTTCCGCGCCCAGGCCTCCCGCATATACCGCTGGAAGTCCAGCAACTCGGGGTGGTCAGCAAGAGCGTGAAAGTGAAGTGGCTGGTGGAAAAACGTCTTCGTAAGGGCCCCGACCTCCAAGTCTTCCGTCACGGCACCGCTCTCCCGATAAAGGCGCTGGACCCAGTCCAGGGGCAGTTCCGGAAACCCGATTTCATCCCAGGAGTCATACGAGGTTCCCCAGCGGCGGTTCAGGGTTTTCAGGTCACCGTGTTCCTTCTTGAGCCAGCGCGGGAACTGATCTCTGACGGCTTTGACGCCTTTCATCTCTTTCTTGGTTTTGCCGCTTTTGAGCTGATGCACATTTGAGTAAAGGGGGTAATACACCCGACTGAGAAAGTCTTCGTTCTGATAATACAATCCCAGCAGAGCCGGAGATTTTGAGGTCTTCCGTATTTTCTCAACCAGATCACCTTCACCGACGGTGCTTCCCGCCAGGATAAAGTTGTGATCTTCGGCCCAGTTTCTGAAAGGTTCAGTGCCGCCCCAGGTAACGCCCGTTGCATGGTTGAACCCGGCCATCCACATCATTTTCAGCTCCGCCAGCAGGGTGCTGTAATATTCATTCCCCCAGATATGAGAGATGCCGTACCACATGGACGGCCTGTCTCCTTCCGAGGGTAATTTCTTGGCGAACCATTCCGGTGGTTCAAACTCCACCACCTCCCGGTCGAGGGATACGTAGTAATAGGGGTCCGGCTTCTCCAGGATGGCCTGAGCCTCGGCTGTTTTGCTCCATTCCAGAAACGTTTGAATCGGTTCCTGGACGTTTTCCTGTGGCACAACGAAACCGTATTCAACGTATCCCACTTCGTTACCGCATCGGTGAACGAGCTGACGAGCAAAAGGGGTATATCGCAGTTTCTCTTTATCTTCCTCGTCCGCGCGATAGGTCCAGTCTTCTTTCGAGGTGAACAGCACTCGATCTTTGCTGATCACGCGCCGTGTGTTTACGCTCCAGGGCCTGCCTTTCTTATGAGGCCGCCTTAGATTAACCTCAATCCCCGAGGTGGCGTTAAACGCGTCGGCAACTTCGTTCATGACGCGGTCTTTGTGAACCGGCGGGGTCAGCACTGTGATCTGCTGATCCTGCTCCGCAGCCTGAAATGTGCTACAAGCATTCCCCATCAGCAAGAAAGCAACCAGCAATGCGGTGGTCGCACCGCGCATATTTTTCACCATCACTTTCCCCCGCTCAGAACCTGAATTCAGCTGTACATGACGCATAAGCGACCTCCTTTGAAAAATGAGATACGTTTTACTGGGCATCGCTGACCTCAAAGATTCTTACCGAATACGGTGCAAAACTCAGGTATTCACCTTCGGGATATACTTCCGCACTCCGGTCTTCAGCGGTCAGTTCGCGTACCCGCTTGTTCCCTGCCCATGGAAGGGGGGCGACAGTTTCTTTTCCGCCCGAGTGGTTGGTCACGGCGATGTAAAGTTTACCGTTGTGGCGTACTCGCCGCACTTCCAGTTCCGGCACGGGCATAGTGAAGTTCGTTGTACCGGCCACTGGCCCCCAGAACCAGAAGTCACCTTTAGCGATCTCTGTATATGGAGAGCTCAATCCGTCGACCGGTTCGACGACTTCATCCAGGCTCTCCCAAGTGTCGATGACTTCCGCCCGCTCTCTGACTTGTTCAAGTTTATCGGCGGGCAGGCTGTTGCCGTATTCATCCTGCGAGGGTACTTCCCCCACCACGATGATCCGGCGATCTTCCGGAAGGGCGTTTATCTTCTCGAGGGTTTCCGGCATCAGCCAAGGGGCATCCACGATCAGCGTGCCGGGACAGTGGCTTTCGTCGACGTCCTGATTCAAGACGTATTTCCAGTGTCGTCCCAGCGCGCTGAGGTAACCATAAGCCTTGGGGGCGCCGCCCAACTCAGGACGTCCCGGGGCGTCCGGCAATGTATTCCAGCTGCGGTTGCCTTCCGTGACCAGCACGCTTATATCCGCATTTTTTCTGGCGTTGTAAAAGGCACGGAAGACGTCTTGATTTCGGCGGATGTCCGTGATTGCCTGTACGTGCGCCTTATAGTGTTCTCCCCGCTCGGCCGAGTCATAATGTCCGAACTGATCCGGTCGTCCGGACATAAAATTCGTTTCGCGGTTGTAGGCACTGCTTTTATACATGCCCATCAGAAATTTATGCATGTACCTGTATTTGACTCTTCGCGGCGTGGAGGTGCCGTGGTTGTACAGGTGGTCTTCCGCGTTCCACAGGGGCCTTCCTTCAGCTATCTGTATCGTATCCACCATTGTTTGTGTCAGGTGAGGTGGTACTGTGCAGATCATATGCGTGTAGCCGGCCGCATTAAACTCAGGTACTTCGCGGAAGGGATAGGGGTTTTTGCGTGCTTTCGTGGTGTAAAAGAATTTCCCTTCAATTAATGACTGGATGTCTTTGGTATAGTTCGTGTATTCCTCATCCCAGAACTGGTCCGGCCCCTGGCCCGGTGCAAGGTTTTTATACTTCCGGGCCCAGGCTTCCCGCATGTACCGCTGAAAATCCAGCAGCTCTGCGTTGTCAGCGAGAACATCGAAATGCAGCGGCTGGTGGAACAACGTGTGTATTGCATCCCCCGTGCTCATCTTTTCCTCTTTCAGTCCGGTGGACTGGTAAATCTTCTGGACCCAATCCAATGGGAGTTCGGGGAATCCGATCTCATCCCATGAATCGTAAGAAGTTCCCCATTTGCGGTTAACTTCCTCCAGTGAACCATGCTTCCGCCGTGCCCAGCGGGGAAAC
Source organism: uncultured Lentisphaerota bacterium (assembly GCA_913055945.1). GTDB lineage: Bacteria > Verrucomicrobiota > Lentisphaeria > Oligosphaerales > CAJXKU01 > CAJXKU01. The sequence continues at coordinate 8,912 of CAJXKU010000093.1, forward strand.
TGGTCTTCTACCGCTTTAACACCTTTCATCTCCTCCACGTCTTCCCCTTTCTGCCGCTGGTAAACGTTGCTGTATAGCGGGTAGTACACACGGCTGATAAAATCTTCGTTACTGACGTACGTGGCGTTCAGGTATGGAAATTCAAGAACTTCCTGGACGGTCTCTTTGATCGTTTCCCGGCTCCCTATACCTATACCGGCCATCGCCATGTTGTGGTCGTTGGCCCACGCCATTATCCGGTCAAGGTCGCCAATAAAGTTCGTGGTACCGGTGGCCTGGTTGAACCCGGCCATCCACATCATCTTCAGCTCAGCCAGGACAGTGCTGAAAAACTCTCCGCCTCTGACTTGGCACATTCCGAACCACATCTGCGGTTCTGGGTGCTGAAGGGGATCCCCGTACCACTCCGGTACTTCAAATTCTTTTACGGGATGATCAAGCGAAACGTAATGATAAGGATCCGGCTTTTCCAGTACGGCCTGCATCTCGGGCGAATCGATAAACTCCAGGAATTCCTGTGCAACGGCTTTAGGTTCTTCTCGACGCACAACAATGCCGTATTCCACGCTTCCGACTTCTTTGTCCACGCGGAAAGCCAGCTGACGCGCAAGAGGTACATAGCGCAGTTTCTCCCGGTCTTCGTCATCCGCGCGGTATTCCCAGTCTTCGCTGGACGTAAACAACAGATTGAACCCGTCATTAGCAACGCTATCCGTGACCTTTGACCAGGATCTATCGTTCAGGATTGTCATTTGGGACTTCTTGCCACTGTGCTGCTCAAACGCCTCCATAGCGCCCTTCATCATCCGATCCTGGTGCACTTGAGGACAGATGATGGTCAGCGGCTTATAGTTATCACGTGTTTTGTCATTGTTGATGCCGACGTTAAGCGCAAACTCGTCGATATTTTTTATGTTCATCTGATGATGGCTGCCGCGTTTGCCACCTTTCCAACCGAAGTCTTTTTCCGGGTGGGCCAGTTCCAGCGTAAAATTATCATACACAAATTCAGAACGGTCACCTTTCCCCTGAATAATCGGAGCTAAATCTTCCCCCGGGAACCGAAACATGATTCTGCTTTTCGAGGGGGCGGTGTCCCCGTTATACACGACTTCGTACTTGAGCTTCAGCCTGGATCCATCGGGGGTGATCCGACATATCACCTCGGAGTCTTTCCCGGCTTTGCCTTTACAATCGTAGCGAAGCACTTTTCCGCCTTTCGCATTTTCTTCACTCGAGGCAAGCGATTTCGGCGTCACTAAACTGACCCAGTTCCCTGCATTTATATCCACTTCAATACTGCCCAGTAAACGCTCAGATTCGTCGTCAACTCTGTATACCTGCAGATTTCCGTCGACGGATTTCAGCGCAACCGATCCGTTACTGATTACCTCGGGCGAATCCTGGGCGGGAGCGCCACAGGCAATTCTCCCGATACACAAAGCCATCAGCACCACGGTTAGACTGGACAAGAACCTTCGTTTGATATGATTACCTTTACTCACTCTTTTACCCTTTCCTGTTTCCGATGTTACATTTGATACGAATGTACTTCCGCCCATGAGCTGCACCGTCTCCTCGATGCACCCCGGACTGCCTATCAGCACTGTCCTGGGCCGGCAGATACTATACAGTTCAATCATCTTCTCGCCTCTACCCTCACTGAGGCTCCACGTATACCTTCAACATGTGCGCGTTATTCGATCGGATCGTGACCCGACCGTCATCTTTGCATCTTACAAGGAGGCCCGAGTTCGTCCCCTCGATCCATTTTTCCACGACTTCACCGGGGATCTCGACCGTAACGGGATTTTCCATATTTTTGACCGTCGCGATCGGTTTTGATTTATACGTGCCCGCCCCCGGTTCGCCCCCACCGGGGCCTCCGCTCCAGGGTTCACCGGGCCGCTTTTCGTTCCAGGTACTTTCGGACGCCGCCCAATCCGCGTCTTCTTCGGTCATTTCATAGACCTGGAGCGTGGGGTTGCGTTTCGGCCAACCGGTTTTCCAGACGATTTCCGCTTTTTTAACGCCATCGACCAGACCTTTCAGGGCCTGGAGGTCAAACCTTACAAGGGCTCTCTGCGGCGTGCCATGTTTTTTTCCGACCACCAGGAATTTTCCGCCGTCCACGTTCGTGTCGGCCTGATCTTCCCCGGCCATCAGCGTATCTTCGGTACCTTCATATTTATTGACAACCGCATTTTCCCGCCCTTCAAAGAATTCAATAGGTTTTTCACTCTTCAATTCGCCGCTCGCCATCGAACGAAGCCGGAAAATATTAAGCTGTCCCTGGGGTACGTTCAAGTTTACGATGTCCCTCAGGTCACCGGCTTTCAAGGTTCGTAGAGTCGGCATGATTTCGGGGTCTGCATCTCGTCCTCTGTACGTGCGGCGTAGGCGGACGCTACGTCCATATTTTTCGGCCAGCGCACCGAGCTGAACTTTCACTTTATCGCCGTTGGCAACCCGGTTGTATACGAACAGCCGGTCAGCGTTCGGGTAATAGTAGACGTGGGCGCCGGGCGTCGGACTGTGCAGCTGTTGGGCCGCGTGACGATCATCGGCCACGCGATAAATCAGGCGTTGCAGAAACTCTTCATAGGCAGGCGTACCGGCTCGTCCTGAAACATACGC
>CAJXKU010000094.1 GCA_913055945.1 uncultured Lentisphaerota bacterium
GGCGTAAGCCGGGGGTTTTGGTGGTTACCGCCACAGGAATTGCGCCCGAAAAGGGCGCGGGATTCGGAGTGCGGAATTCGGAGTTAGCTGATGGCACACGTGTGTGTTTGTAGTTCCGGCTTCAGCCGGATTTTTACGCACTGCGTACAGGGACTGCGTCCAGCGGGACAAATACATCCTGGATGTTGACGACATGCTAAACGCAGTTTGCTGAACGCAGTTTGCTGAACGCAGGGACTGCGGGCAGCAATTGCATTGAGCGAGACAAATACACCATGGATGTTGACGACATGCTAAACGCAGTTTGCTGACGCAGTTCCTGTCATCGATTAAAGTACTTGTATGATGTATCCTTTCCCAGACTATCATTAAAACAAGTTTCCGAACGGTAAGGTTTTTTACACTGATGCATAACTCATCTACACCGGCTTCCGGCCGCACACATAGGTTTTACCGGGAATATATCGCAGATTTTCTCCCCGAGCATCTGACAGATATGCATGCTCACCTGGATGTCTCCGATCTTCACAAGCAGGGTCAACCGACTTCTGATCAGGACCCCCCTGAGGTTATCCCCCAATATCAAAGGATTTTTCCCGAGAAGAAGCTCAAGCCACTTCTCTCCGCGGCCTCCTCTGAGGTGTATAACGCCGAATTCGTCAACGCCCACATAAGCCGATTAGCTAAAACCCGCAACCTGCCGGCTCTTCTGTTCCCCAATCCTCAATGGGACGAAGAATCGCTGGATGTTCAGCTTACCCACGGCGGTTTCTACGGCGTGAACGTAATCCCCGAGATGGCCCCGCACTATCTGCCATCGGATGAAGTGCGCATTTTCGATCTATTACCCCCTCATCAGTGTGAAGTTCTCAACTCCCGCAATATGATTGCCTTAATCGTCCTCCCCCGAAGCCGAGGTGTTACCGATCCCGTAAACCTGGCCCAGCTCAGCAGTATTGCACAGCAGTGGCCGAACGTCACCCCGATTATTACGAGTACTGCACCTGTTTCAGATGCAACAGACCTCGACAATGCGCTTAGCATAATACAGGAATGTGAACAAATCCGTTTCGATTTGACAATGAACTGCGGCGAATGGTTCTGGGAAAAACTTCTTTCTGCAGCAGATCCCCGACGGATTCTGTTCGGGACCAATCTCCATTTGTCTTCCTCATCGGACGTTGTGTCACCGGCCGTCGAAACTCAGACCGAAGAACTTTACCAACGCATTGACACATTTCGGAAAGCGGCCCAAAACATTCCTCTTTCCGACACAGATATTTTTAACGTATTTACGAAAAACGGCGCGACCCTGCTGGAGCAGGTGAGCGAATACGTACCACACCAGCAACTTCAAATGGTCGTCCCTGAAGAAGGCATCGATGCAGATCTTCCGCCGGAACTGCCTCGTGGATATGTACTGCGCACATTCCGCGAAGGAGACGAAGAATCCTACACGCGTCTTATGCAGAGCGCCGGTTTTAAGGAATGGGGCACACATTACCTGGAGAGCGCTAAACGTAAAGCCGTTCCCGGAGGTATTTTCTTCATCCTCTACGAACCTGAACAGCAACTCGCCGCCACCGCTTGCGGCCTACATAATCCTGACAACAAGCACCCCTTCGGGGCTGAAATCGGATGGGTAGCTACCGACCCCCGTCACAGGGGGCAAAAACTGGCATATATCGCCTCTATCGCTGTCATCCGCCGCCTCCAGCAGGCGGGCTACCAACGGATTTACCTTAAGACCGACGATTACCGGCTACCTGCACTCAAAACATTTCTGAAGCTGGGACTCGTGCCGTATCTTGAGGAAGCGGGCATGGCAGAACGCTGGCGACGTGTCTGCCGGAAGCTGAACCTGGACTATGATTCGTTGAGGACCGCCACAAGTAAATAAGTTCAGGAGCTAGATCATTCGTTCCCATTCACTTCCCGCACTTCACAGCCCGTAGGACTGTATTTTTCTGTACAGCGTACGACGGCTGATGCCCAGTTTCCGTGCGGCCTGGGCCCGATTTCCATTGCAATCGTCGAGAGCTTTACAGATCAGCTCCTTTTCGTGAGCGTTAATATCGTATCGACCCGTCCCGTGCTGAGCCGATGTCATTTCTTCCTCCCCGCTTCCGCCGTTCTGCTCTTCCCCCTCAGTGGCCATGTCATCCGCCACTCCTCTGCGAATATCGGAGGGAACGTCACCCAATGTCAACGTCCGCCCGCGTGCCATCACGACCATACGTTCAACACAGTTCCGTAATTCTCTTACATTTCCTGGCCACGAATACGTTTGCAACACCCGTATTGCTTCCGGGCTGATGCCGCTTATATCTTTGCCGTTCTCTTTGGCGAATTCCTTCAGAAAGTGGTTCATCAGCGCCGGTATATCCTCCTTGCGCTCCCGCAAGGCGGGTAGACGGATATTGACGACATTCAGACGGTAATACAGATCTTCGCGAAATTTCCGTTCGTTCACCGCCTGCTTCAGATCACTATTCGTAGCAGCAATCAGACGCACGTCCACTGTAACCGGGTTGGTCCCGCCTACGCGTTCGAAGCTCCTTGTCTCAAGCACTCGGAGGAGCTTGATCTGTGTCGATAAATCGACCTCCCCGATCTCGTCGAGAAAAAGTGTTCCCCCATCCGCTTTTTCGAAACGCCCTTCCCTTCTCTCGTGGGCACCGGTGTATGCACCTTTTTCGTGTCCAAACAGCTCGCTCTCCAGCAGATTCGGGTTCAGCGCTGCGCAATGCACCACCAGAAATGGTTTATCAATCCGCGGACTCAACTGATGAATCGCATGGGCGATCAATTCTTTCCCAGTACCACTCTCGCCAGTCAACAGGACAGTCGTTCTTGCCGAAGCCACCTGCCGTACCTTCTCAAGAACTTCGTTCATACTCTTGGAATTGCCGATAATGCCCTCGAGTCCGTACTCTTTATCCAGCTCGTGGCGTAACTTTTCGTTCTCTTTCTTCAGATGACGCGCCTCAAGCCCCCGTTGAATCATCATCTCCAGATTGTCCAGGTTGACCGGTTTGGCCAAATAATCGTACGCGCCAACTTTCATAGCCTCCACAGCCGTCTGAACAGATCCATAGGCGGTCAGCATAATCACCAAAGGCGCATCTTCTTTGGCCGTGGCCCGCTTGATAAAGGTCAAGCCGTCCATTCCCGGCATTCGTAGATCGGCAAGTACGACGTCGACCGGTTCAGCATCAAGCAGCTCTAATCCTCGTTCACCACTTTCCGCCGTCAATACCCGGTAAGTCCTCCCCAGGGCACGCTCCAAACCTTCCCGGGTATGCCGCTCATCGTCGACAATCAGGACGCTGGCCACGCTTTCATTCTGTGTTGTCGTCTGCTGTGCGCTCACTTCTCTCCTCCGCCGCTGCGTCATATTCCTCTTCAGACTCTGTCTCGGTACGGGGTGACTTCAGCAACCGCATTTTCCGCTCATGGAGAGGCAACGAAATTGTAAACGAGGTGCCCACCCCGGGTTCACTGTCAATCCCGATTTCACCGCCGTGGCTCCGGACGATCTGATCCACAATCCACAACCCCAACCCACTGCCTTCAGAGCGGGTGGTGTAATACGCTTCCATGATTTTTGTCATGTCTGACCGACTTATTCCTTTGCCCGTATCATTGAACCGCAAAAGTATCTCGTAGTCCGTCTCATCGCAAATAATCCGCAATATTCCGCCGTCCGGCATCGCTTGAACAGCATTCTTTATGATATTGTAAAATGCTTGCTTCAGCAGGTTCGGATCTCCATTAATCGCCGACACCCGATCCGGCCAACGGGCTTCCACCTCGATCGATTTGTCTTCGATCTCCTGGTGCATAAACTTCAGCGCCTCAGAAAGCACTTCTTTCACATCGATCCGTTCTAGCTGAGGTTCGGGTGGCCTGATGGCGCGAAGGAATTGATTCACAATCCCATCAAGCCGTTCGACTTCCTGCTTCGAAACTCTGAGAAGTTCTGTTGCTTCAGCTACAAAATCTGCGTCTTCCGCCTCCTGCAAACGCCGCTCCAGAAGCTGCAGGTGAATATTCAAACTGTTCAGAGGATTTCCGATCTCGTGCGCCACCCCCCGCGCTAACATCGTAATGGCCTGGATCTTCTGGGACTCAATTGCTTCCTCCGTGTTTTTCTGCAACGCTGTAACATCGTGAATAATCATGGTCACAAGGGGAATTTCCGACGTGGAGTGCTCCGCCTCCAGGGGAACCAGGTAAAAGTTCAAAAACCTGTGCTCCGGGTAGAAAACTTCGATTTCCTGGAAAGACACGCGGTGCCACTCGTCAGGATCAGCGAACATCAGTCGTGACCAGTCCACATCCCGCAGGAAGCGGTCGATCCGTTGACCGACAAAATTGTCCGGCAATCCCAGCAGGGAAAACGCAGCCGCGTTTGCGTAATGCACATGCAATTCCCGATCTAAAACCACGATACCTTCGTGAATCGTGTTAAAGACTGTTTCAAGAAACCCTTTTTCCCGAAGCAATCTCAACACATACGTCTGTAGACTCGAGGAGTCGAGTTTGTCCAACCGCTCAATCAGTCGGTTCAGAAAGTTATTGTCAGATTGCATCCTGCTCGTCACCATACGAAGCGCTCATCCCTTTTCCTTTTGTTGACGTCGAGGAGCAATATGCAGTTCCCGCCATTGCGCCTCTTCTGCGTCAGAAGGCGCTCCCGTAAGGAGACAACTTGCACGTGCTGTTTTGGGAAAAGCGATAACATCCCGGATTGAGGCTGCACCAGCCAACAACATGACGAATCGATCGAGCCCAAGAGCAATACCTCCGTGCGGCGGCGTACCGTACCCCAGCGCTTTCAACAGATGACCGAACCGCTTCCGGGATTCCTCTTCCCCCATCCCAAGCACGTTAAACATCTTCTCCTGTAAGGCCGGATCATGGATACGGATACTGCCTCCGCCCAACTCCACGCCGTTCATTACGATATCAAACGCGTTGGCTCTCGTCTGAAGCGGATTTTCATCGAGAAGATGGAGATCCTCCTTTACCGGCGACGTAAAGGGATGATGCATGGGCGAATAATTACCCTGCTCTTCATCGTATTCCAGCAACGGAAAATTCACAATCCAGGCAAAATTGTACCGGTCGGAAGGGATAAGCTCTCCCGCTTCGGCCGCCTCCATTCTCAAGCGGCCCAACGCAGACTCAGCGATTTCACGTCTGTCTGCCACCAGCAACACATAATCGCCTTTTTCTGCGTTGGTTTCAGCGCGAACAGCCTGAATCTCCGGCTCCGTCAGAAATTTTGCCAATGGCCCTTTAATGGTTTGTTCATCCTCAAACTTCAGCCAAATCAAGCCCTTGGCTCCATATTCCCCTGCGATCCGGGTCCAATCCTCAATCCTTCGCTCGGAGAGTTGCACACTTCCCGGCAACGGCAAAGCCTTAATACAACCGCCGCTGTCAATAACTTTTTGGAAAACCCTGAACGAGGTATCACGAAGATGCTCTGTCACCTCAACGAGTTCCAACCCGAACCTCAAGTCGGGCTTATCAGTACCGAATCGAGCCATCGCATCGCGATAATCCATACGCGGAAACGGCAACGGCACCTCTTTTCCAAGCATTTCCCGCATGACACGTTGAATCATACCTTCAACTTCAGTAAGGATATCGTCTCTTTCCACGAAGGACATTTCCATGTCCACCTGAGTGAACTCAGGCTGCCGGTCTGCGCGCAGATCCTCGTCGCGGAAGCACCTGGCGATCTGAAAGTATTTTTCCACCCCGCTGGCCATAAGAAGCTGCTTGTATTGCTGAGGCGCCTGAGGCAAAGCATAGAACTTTCCCTCATGGACGCGGCTTGGTACAAGATAATCCCGGGCTCCCTCCGGCGTACTTTTACTTAAAATCGGGGTCTCCACTTCAACGAAACCACTTGTGTCAAAATAATCCCGTACAATCTGTGATGTGCGGTGACGCAACCTCAATTTATCGATCAGGCCGGAACGCCGCATTTCCAGATATCGGTACTGCAATCGGAGGTCTTCACCGACTTCTTCATCCTCCAGATGAAAAGGCATCGGTGCAGCAAGATTTTCTATTTTTAACCAGCTTGCAACGACCTCTATATCACCCGTTTTCATATCAGGATTCCGCATATTCTCAGGGCGTTCCCGCACCGTACCCTTCACCTGAATCACGCTCTCCTCACGCAACTGGCGAACATCTTCAGCTGCGTCAGCCAACTCTTCCGGATTGACAACCACCTGGGTCAGACCATCCCGGTCACGTAGATCAAGGAATACCACTCCCCCCAGATTCCGCAGGCTATTTACCCATCCGGCCAGCACGACCTGCTCCCCCGCATTGTGAGAAGATAATTGATTACATCCGTGCGTCCGTGTGTATTTCTGCCGGCTCTGTTCAGTCATACGATTCTCCAAGCCTCATGTATGCCATAATTGGGTATTCAGCACAACCGCAACTAAGTGGACAGTCAACGCCTTACGTCTTTCACACCGCTCACGGTTAACCGCGACACACGGTGCCGTTCAGGCTCCCCTTAGTAAGCATGCACCGCGCATGCTTGTACTTCGTTCCGGGTAATGCCGGATTGAGCTGCCCGCAGTTTTAAAAGAGAAGAAAAACGGTACTGCAGCGGAGAAAAAGATTCCCGGCGAAGGGATTTAACAGGCGGCAGTTCCAACAGCCCCCGCGACATGCTGTTCCAACCACTGGTGAAGGGTTGCCTCCGTGCATTCTGTCTGCTCGGAGGATGTCAAATCCCGGCAGGTAACAACACCACGGTTCACTTCCTCCTCCCCGCGAATGACAGCAACCATAGCCCCCAGTTTGTCCGCCTTACGCATCTGCGCCTTTAAGCTTTTATTCTCGGTCTCCGCATAAACACGCCACCCGGCATTACGCAATTTCTCCGCCAAGGCCAGTCCTTCGGGAATTGCCCCTTCCATTAAATTCGCCAGATAGACATCCGGCCCCATACGCGCCGGTTGGTATTGCCCTTCGTGCTGGCGCGCCATAATCAAACGCTCCGTACCAGCAGCGAAACCGACGCCTTCAAGGGGTTTTTTCAGTCCCGGCACATTCAACCTATACCTTCCCCCGCCCGCGATGGCATCCTGCGCACCTAATCCATCATGGATAACCTCAAACACAGTGTGCTGATAGTAGTCAAGCCCCCGTACAAGGCGCGGGGCGATCTCGTACTCCACCCCGACTCGGCTCAAAGCATCGCACACATCGCTGAAAAACTGCCGGCTTTCCTGAGAAAGGTAATCTGAAATCACCGGCGCCTGCTTGATGATGGGCTGGCATCCTTCATTCTTGCAATCCAGGATACGCCACACATTGGTCTGAAGTCTCCGCTGGCAATCAGCGCACAGCTGATCGGTATAAGGCGAAAAATACCCGGACAGCACGTCTTCCACGGACTTCCTCTCCTCCGGCAGCCCCCGGGTGTTCAGCAGGAGACGTCTATTTGTCACGCCTACCCGATCCAGGTAATGGAGCAACATGAGAATTGATTCTGCATCCACGAAGGGATTTGCACTACCTACAGCTTCGACGCCTACCTGGTGGAATTGGCGCCGCCGGCCCGACGCCGGCTTTTCCCCTCTGAACATGGGGCCATTATAGAAGATACGCTTTTCCTCGCCGGGGTTCAGGCCGGCGTTTGCAATGGCGCGGATCACGCCGGCCGTACCCTCCGGTCGCAAGGTGAGACTCCGCCCCCCGCGGTCCTCGAAGCTGTACATCTCCTTTTGGACCACGTCAGTATCCTCACCAATACCGCGCACAAAAAGCTCAGTACGCTCCATGACAGGGGTACGTAGCTCAGCATAGCTATACGTTTGAAATACGTCCCGAGCGGCGTTTTCGAGAAACACCCATTCACTGGCTTCCGGCTCCCAGATATCGCCCGTCCCCGGCACGGGGTCAAATTTTCCCGCCATAATCCACTACATCAAGCTGTGTATTCTCTTGCCTCGTACCTTCGGTTATCTCTTCTGGCGCTCGATTTTATCCGGATCAAGCTGACGCATCCGTTCTTTCATCACCTTGCCGGGCTTGAATTTAGCTACTACCCTTCGCGGAATCTCCACTGTACTTTCCGGCTGATTCGGATTGCGCCCCAGGCGCCTCTTTCGGACGTCCGGTTCGAATACACCGAAGTTCCGGAACTCGACAGAGTGCCCTTGCGCGAGTTCTTCCGTAATGTAATCCAGGCTCTTCTGGATGACCTCCATGACCTCACGTTGGGGCAGATCAATATCTTTCGCAATATTTACAGCCATTTCTCTCTTTGTCAGTGTCTTCGACATCGTGAACCTCCTTATTGCTTTCCCTGAGTTTCAAAAAGTTTTTCTCTTTGCAGATTCACTTTCATGAATCTTTCGACGGATTACAGGCCAGCGCCTGAACTGATGTTTACGCTCGCTGCAGGCGGATACAACGTCCTGACTCTCGACTCCTTTTGCGGACGTCTTGTCCGACGCAACCGCAACGTAAATCGTGAATCTGCGCTGACACGTTAGGTACTATAGTCCAAGGCAAGAATACCACAACCCGCGTCCATACCAAAGTTCTTCCATCAAGACGATTATGGGCAGAAGGAAAGAGATTTTCCGCTAGCGCTTCAACTTGCGTTCAAGTAAATCGATAGCCTGACGACATTCGTCGTCTTCAGCCAAACGTTTCTCAACAGCATTTACAGCATGCAGGATCGTGGCATGATTTCGATTAAAACATTCACCTATCGCAGGGGTGGAGTATTCCGTATTGCGGCGGCATAAGTACATAGCAATCTGCCGCGGCAGCGCGATACTGGCAGGCCGCTTCTTACTTGTCATGTCAGCGACCCTGACATCGTAAAATTCCGCCACTGCACGTTGAACCTGCTCCACCGTCAATAATCCCGCCGATTCCTTATCCATCAGTGGCCGCAGCAAGGTTTCGGCAGTATCAAGATCAACCTCCTTGCCTGTCATGGATCTGTATGATACCAGTCGAATGAGAGCTCCTTCCAGGCGGCGGACGTTGGACTTTATCCGCGAAGCTACAAAATTCAGAACCTCGTGATCTATTGTCACGGCATGATCCTGCTGTTTTTCCTGAAGAATCGCCACCCGTGTTTCAAACTCCGGCTGTTCGATCTGCGTCGCCAGCCCCCATTCAAAACGAGAAACCAGGCGTTTTTCGAGTCCGCCGATATCCTGGGGCGGACGATCTGAACTCAGCACAATCTGTTTGTGCTGGTTAAATAACGCATTGAACGTATGGAAAAACTCCTCCTGCAGTTGTTCCTTCCCCGTGAAAAAATGCACATCATCAATAAGCAGAAGATCTACGTTGCGATAATGCTGCCGAAACCCCGGAAGACGTCGTTCGCGCAAAGCATCGATATACCCATTCGCAAAGTCTTCACTGGACAGATATTCTATAACCGTATCCTGCTGCCGTTTCTGCACATCCTGTGCAATCGCCTGCAGGAGGTGGGTCTTGCCCAGCCCGGTGCCCGCATGAATAAATAAAGGATTGTAACTTGTCCCGGGATTGCGCGCTACTGCACTGCAAGCGGCATGAGCAAACTTACTATTGTCGCCCACCACAAAATTATCAAACGTAAACCGTTTATTATACTTTATCTGCGTTCCTGAATTCTGATCTTTTCCCGTAGACTTCTGGTTAGATTTGGAGGTACGCTTTGCAGCGTTCCCTCCGGCTTTTGCAGTTTCAGAACGCGCCGTTTTCCCTGCATCATTCGTCTTTTTCCTTTTTGCGGAATGCTGCGCCTGAGGTTTATAACCACTCTCAAAACAAGCTTTATATGTCTCACCGGTAAGTTCGTAAAGTGTCTCTTCTATCATCGAGCTGTAATTATGGTTCAACCATTCACAGAATAACTCATTCGAAACACCAAGCTTAAAGTGTTTTCCGCTGATACAAATCGGTACAATTCCAGCAATCCATCTGTCATACGTATCTTCATTCAGTATTTCCCGCAGGCGCTCGTCCGCTTTCTGCCAGAGTTTTTCGCTTTCGGATTCCTGGTCAGACAATTCTTCACCCCCTTTCATCGACGTATATTACCTCTGTTCAAAATGTTCAGTGGAGATCCGTGTAAGCCGAACGTTTGCGCATACATCACTGAAAACTTAGCGGCAACCGTCTAACTCGCAACCCCGTTTCCGAACAAAATTTTGCACTTGGAACCGTTATTGTATGTTAATCACATGGCAATTTTGAAGAAACAGATATGAAATTTTTTTAATATGAATCAAAATCTCAGTCAGTTTGACATATCGACCGCATGGCCTGAAGGCCACGTAGGCTACTGCGCGATCCTGGGTCGGCCCAACGCAGGCAAATCGACCTTCTTGAATCACCTGCTCGGCTATCACCTGGCTGCTGTCTCAGACAAACCGCAGACAACCCGCCGGCGTTGGCTCGGCATCTTTATTGACCACGAGTCCCAGATTCTTTTTCTCGACACACCCGGCGTGCACAAGCCAGTCCACGCATTAGGAAAACATATGGCTGCAAGCATTAACCGTGTCATCGAGGAGACAGATACTCTTTTGTGCCTCGCAGACGCAAAACGCGGTCCCGGCAGGGAAGAGGAAATGGTGGCGCATCATGCCGCACAAACTGACAAAACGACCTTTGTCGCCGTTAACAAGAGCGATGTCGCCTCCGATGAGGAAATAGAGCGTACAATGTCCTTCTGGCAGGCACGACTGCCCCAAGCCCCGCAGTATGTCATATCCGCTTCTCAGGGCTATAACTGTCCTGAATTGGTAGGCGGCATAAAAAACGCCTTGTCATGGGGACCTTTCCTCTTCGAACCGGACACAATAACGGACGCCATGGAACGCCAGATCGCCGCCGAATACATCCGGGAGGCCACTTACACGCATCTCCACCACGAGATCCCTCACGCCACGGCTGTCACCATCGAACACTGGGAGGAGAATAACTCAGCACGTCACATCTACGCGAATCTTCACGTAGAAAGAGCGCAACAGAGACATATCCTGCTGGGGGCAAAAGGGCGAATGATCCGGAACATACGCGAATACGCGGAAGATGGACTCAGCAACCTGTGGGAGACACCCGTAAAAGTACATCTGTGGGTTAAAGTTTCTCATAACTGGCGCAAGAAACCGAAAAGGGCTGCCGAGCTGGCCTAGTATGCTGTAGCCGAATTGCCTTGACGAAATCATCGCTGATAAGCGTTGAAAGAAAGGGCAGAAGTGCGGAAACATAGCTTATACGTTGCACGGTTTGTCATTTGCCTTGCGGGGTAAGAAAATTGCGAA
>CAJXKU010000095.1 GCA_913055945.1 uncultured Lentisphaerota bacterium
TTGTTCTTCTGGAGGGCGAGAGTCCCCTCGAGCCGTTGCGTCCGTATTCAACGGCGCGGCTCAAGAGGACTTTCGCCATCCAGACACGGCACGCAGACGTCGATCAAAGTACCGCCAAATCTTCCGCCGAATTAGGACATCTGAAGGTTGCAGTGCCCGGCGCCATGCTGCCAGAGAAACGTTCGTCACGCCGCTTACCCGTATCCCCCCGTATAAGGCGGGGCCTTCAAGCAGAATTCCTCAGGATTCGGGTCGCAAAACCACGTACAACGGCAGACCGTAAACGTCAAAATGATCCAGGACGCGCTTTTCAAAGGGTCCCGGATCCCTGTGAACCTGGTATTTCACGAGGATAAACTTTTCCAGTTCCTTACGCACGTCCTCATCCCGGAACGTGGTACGTTCCATTAAGTGGCACGCTTTACACCAGGGAGCCCAGAAATCGATAAAGACCATACGATTCTCTTTACGGGCCTTGTTCAATCTTTTCACCATGGATTCACTCCAATCCAGCCCCTCATCTTTGACGTTCTCTTGCCGCCTTTCAGCAGTCGCACTCTTACGCTCGGCCTGATAAAGCCCCCACCCGGTGTATATAAAGTACCCCGCCAGCACCAGTACGATGACGCCGAACGCACGTTCCACTCCACGCATCCAGTTGCCCGGCCGCGGCAGGAACGACAAGCCGGCGCCTGCAAACGGCCACGGCAGCGCCATCCCGACGCCTAAAACAAACGGCAACAGCAGACCGAAGAAGTGTCCCGCGTCATAGGCCTGCACAGCAATCACTAGCACCGCAATCACAACAGGCGCCACGCATGCACCTGCAAGGATCGCAGATAAGGCGCCCATAAACAAGGCGGCCCCGTAGATGCTCCGACCAGTTGAAGAAGGCTGTAACTTCCCCGCAAGACGCCGAAAATCAATATTAAAAACGCCGAACAGTGCCAAGGCCAACAGGACGAAAATCCCCCCGGCGACAAAATTGAACATAGGCGAAGCATTGATATTCCCAAACGTTGACCCTGTAAGCACCACCACGAGGCCTAACGCACCGTATGCCAAAGCCATAGCCAGCCCGTATACGGCTCCCAGGGCAAAACCGCTGCGCCGCGAACCTGCGCGCGTGCCCGCGCCAATGATCGCCAGGTTAACCGGTATCATCGGCAACACGCAGGGCGTAAGATTCAATCCGAGCCCCCCCACAAGGATCAAAAGCGGCAGAAGCCAGGGGGATGCCCGGCGCAGACGGTCAAGCATTGATGGCTCTGCCTTGCCCGCTCGGGCATTTTCAAGGAATTTCAGAAACGGCGAAGTGCCCATGTATTTCGCCTTGCGCGCTTCCACCTCAAAGCCCTTGATCAGCGTTTGAAATGCATCAATTTCCCCCTCCTGGACCGTCATCAGCCGCTTTTCACTTTTACTTTTAGCCGTAGTCTGGCTCTCGCCCTCCCCCTGTTCTTCAATTTGCTGCTTACCGATTTCGCCAAAGAACGAAAACGTCTTTGTCTGCGGCAGAAAACAGGTCTTATCTGTACACGCCCTGTACCGAAAACGCCCCTTCACTTCCCACTTTTCGCCGACACCGCCGGTCACAGGGAACGTAAGCCGTATCCGCGAGTCTCCTTTGAATACTTCTGTGTCCGCCTCATCACCGTCACTCAGCGGATCATTGATCCGCTGCGTAGAAGAATAACTCATCTTCGGGGAGCCGAGATTTTTCTTCCCTTCCACCTGGATGTCGAAGCTGTGGTCGGAACCCCGATACACGTACTGCCCATCCGGAATCTCCATGTTCAGCACGAGAACAAGCGGTTGATCTTTGTCCGGATACTGTTGCACCTGTGGGCGGACCTCAGTGCGGGGAGAATTTTCTGCAAACGCCGAACTGAGCAGAAAACATGCGGCCATCACAGCAACAAGAACCGCTGTCTCTGCTGAACGGCGTTGTAACGGAAATGCGTATACACTCATATCCCGGTTTTTCCTCCTTTCCCCCTGAATGTTGAGACAACAAAGAACGTTAACTGTTGCGTTATAAGCACAAAATTGAAACTGTTAAAAGGCATGTTAATAACTTGGTGAAATTGAACAAAGCACTTTTAAATCAATATTACATGTTTTCGCGCTTTAACTGCATCCACCTCAAAATACAGTATTTACAAACTTCACCATAAAAGATGAGAATCTGATCACGCTTGTTAATAACTTGTCGAAAACTGGTTTTCTCAGTTCAAATTTTATGTTCTGCAACCGGTAGTGTCCTACAGAGCCAGAGAGTTAGCAAACAGTCTCGGTAATATCGGACTGAGCAAATGACCCGTGCGGAAAATAACTTACTGTAAGCTTTTCCGGGCTGTCCTGAAAAAACATAATCCGCCTTCGTAAAACATCGACGGCTGTTCAAGGCAACAGCCATGAATAAACAGCACTTTGGCGTATAATTTAACATCGTGGAACAGATCTACGGGTGGTAAATTCCGCGGGATAAGACACTGTCCTCACACAGTACGCAGGACATACGCAATGACAACGCGAATGGTCAAGCAACACGCATGGAACCTTTCTCCTTCCGAGGCCATAAGCGTGCAGGAGAAGCTCGCCGGCGAAATTCAGTTGCGGCCTCTGCCTGTACGTGCGCAATTTGTCGCAGGGGTTGACTGTGCCTACGCCCCCGCACGTGAGGAAATCATCTGCTCGGCGGTATTGTGCAGCTGGCCTGAACTGGATATGCGGGAAGTACAAACGGTGCGGCAATCCTGCACTTTTCCGTACGTGCCGGGGTTGCTGAGTTTCCGGGAGGCACCTTGTGTGATCGCCGCGCTGCAGCAATTGTCCACACCCCCCGAACTGGTTTTATGTGACGGTCAAGGGATAGCGCATCCCCGGGGACTGGGGTTGGCTGCGCATGTCGGGCTTCGGCTGCAGATCCCCACGGTGGGGGTCGCCAAAAAAAGGCTCTGCGGGGAATACCGGATGCCGGGACATAAGCGGGGCTGCGCCACCCAGCTTCGGGTTAACGGAGAGGTCGTGGGAAAGGTTGTGCGAACCCGCGACAAAGTCAAACCTCTTTTTGTTTCCCCCGGCCATTTGGCCGACATAGCGCGCAGCGTCCGCTGGACCATAAAGACAGCCCGCCGATATCGACTGCCGGAGCCGGTCCGACTGGCCCACATTTCTGTAACCACCGCCAGGAAGAGCATACGTTGACAACAGAACAACCGGATGTATTGTGCTTTTGTGATCACTTAATTCAGGACAATATCTGCTCGGTGGGGTAAAGACGGGTAAGGAATTCGCCCACTTTCCGCGAAACGTTAGTTCTGCGCCGACAAAAAAAGGAAGGGGGGCCTATGTTATTCCTCAAACTCATCCGAAAATTCGGGCGGCTTCTGCGCGGGGGTTGCGGAAACAGGGAAATTATCCTGGGCGTCTCCCTGGCGTTTGTACTTGGAATGTTGCCCAGTTTCAATCTCACGGCTGTCCTGGTTGTGGCGGCACTCTTAATATTGAATGCGAATCTGGCGGTAGCCATCCCGACACTTGCCATAAGTAAGGCTCTGTGCTTCCTGTTAGCGCCCATCTCTTTTCACATCGGCCACGCCCTTATTCATTCCCCGGTGTTAGAAGGATTCTTCCGATTCATGGCGAACGCGCCCGGAGCAGCATTACTCGATCTGCATGTATACGCCAACACGGGCGGCATCATTCTCGGCGTAATTCTCGGACTCATCGTCGGTATACTCGCGGCCAAAATTCTGCGCCACCTCCGGGTGGATATTCAGGGCTTCATGGCAAAACACCCCCGTGCAGGAAAAGTGGTGGCGGCAAAACCAATACAAGTCTTTCTGCGCCTTGTGTTCGGTCGGCAGAAGGCACAAGCAGGTACGGAGGAACAGAAAAGGCCGTTTTTCAGGAAAAGCGGACTTATCACCGCCGCTGTTGTCGGATTGTTGGTCCTCGGCATGGAGATTATTTTTCTGGATTTTCTCCTCGCTTCGGGCATAAAGAAAGGGCTCCAACACGCCGTAGGGGCCGAAGTCAATGTATCCGACGCCGAGCTTTCCCTGGTCAAAGGCCGCCTGAACATAGGGGAACTCCAGATCACGAACCCCGAAAAACCGAAATTCAATCTGTTTGAAGCCCGACAGATCACCACCGATCTCAGCATCAGCGCATTGCTCGCTAAACGGATCGTTGTGGATGAAATCACGATGGACACGCTCCGCCGCGACAGCGAACGTAAACACCCCGGCAGAATCATTAAAAAAGCTCCCCCCGAGAAACCTGCCGAAAAACCGGAGAAAGTCCCTGATACCGCACGGCCGATACTCGATTATTTCGAGGATGCCCAAAAAATCAGAAAGTACCTGAGTCGCGCAAACAACTATCTGCAGCGACATCAGAAGAAGAAACGACAAGCGAAGAAAGCCCGCAGAAAAGATCTTAAACGAAGGGCTCGACAGATAGGCTATCTGCAGGCATCAGCCAAAGATTTGATCGGAAAAACGCCGACCTGGATCATTAAACTGTTACGCGCAGAAAATGTCCATCTTAAGGCTGGACTCCCCCCGCACCAACTGAAAGCGACGCACGTATCGAGTCAGCCCGAACTCCAGACAGCCCCTTCGACCATAACCCTGCGGCGCGAACCCGATGTACCGCCAACTTTAGCTCTGAAGCTTACATTTCCGCAGCCGACGCAACCCCATACACTGTCTTTGCGGCTCAAAAAGTTGAACATTAGCGGCCTATCGTCCTCGCTGAAAAGCGTGCCCTTACAGACGGAAAATGCCCGCCTGGACCTGGCGACATCGGGGGAATTCACCGCATCAGAACTTAACCTGCCGTTCCAGCTGAAAATCTCGGGCTTAAAGGTTGCGCCGGATGCCCAAAATGACGTGTTCGGGTTAGACCCCACCACGGCCCGAAAACTGTTTGAGTCACTGGACGAAATCAAACTTACCGGCAAAATCCGCGGGCGGATGACGGCCCCACTGATAATGGTGGACCCGTCAAGCCTTTCTGATATTTTAAAGCGCGCGGCGAAAGAAGGAATCAAGACACGCGCAAAGAAGGAGATCCGAGAAAAAATCAACAAAAAAGGAAAAGACATTATAGAAAAAGAAGGCAAGAAGAAGTTACAGGATAAAGTTAAAAGCTTATTCGACTGAAGCGCGCGCTTCAGCCCTATCAGTTGATTAACCGGCACTGTCCCCATCCTGAACAATCACGCGCTGCAAGGCTTCCTCAACCTCCTCGGCAGTAATGACAGTATCGTTGCAATACCCGTGAGGTTGCCGGTTGGGGACGGCGATAACCGGCTTCGGTAAGGCGGAAACGATGCCCGCTGAAAGTTCTTTCTCACACGCTACGGCAACCACGACCCTAACATCCTTCCGCTTGACCCGTTCGGCAGCCTCTCGCCCCCCTTTTGCGATGTAATACTGACACCCGTATTTGTCGGCCAGTGTAAGAACGTCAGCCAGCGGACACGCCCCGCAACGCTCGCATTCTGCAGGGTCAGCGGAGACCTGCTTTGAACATCTGCTGGACTGCAGGCAATGCGGCAACATCAGAAGCACATTCTGTGCCTGCGCTCGCACACGCCGAAACTTCGTCACAACATTATTACAAGTTATAGTGAGAGCACTGAACATATACAGGAATATACACTTTATGCCCCCTGAAACACCCAGAGAAATCATAGCCGCTCAACCCCGCGGCTTCTGCGCAGGCGTACGCAGAGCCATAAACATCATCGAAAAAGCCCTCGAGAACGCCGGGCAATCTGTATACTGTTTCCGGGAAATCGTTCACAATCAGGACGTCGTCGCCGACCTCCAGGACAAAGGCGTTCTCTTCGTCAACGACCTTTCCAGAATCCCGGAAGGGAGTACAGTGGTCTTCAGCGCGCACGGCGTTTCGCCGGAAGTCAGAGAGCAGGCTCGGCATCAGCAGCTCAACATCGTGGACGCGACCTGCCCCTTTGTGAACAAAGTACACCAGGAAGTCAAACGGTTTGCATCCCAGGGCAGCTCAATTATCCTGGTCGGCATCCGCGGCCACGACGAAGTGACCGGCGTCGTGGCGGAAGCACCTGACAAAATCACGGTAATTGAAAACCGCGCAGAGGCGGAGCAGGTAAAACTGAAGAATCCCGAAGACGTCGCTGTTATTATGCAGACGACCCTCAGCATCGAAGACGCGGCGGATATCCTTCAGACTCTCCAGGAACGGTTCCCCAGACTGAAAACGCCCGCAAAAAGCGACATCTGTTACGCCACCCAGAAACGCCAGAACGCAGTACGGGAGCTTGCCCAACGAACAGAAAAAATTCTGGTCCTGGGCGCCAAAAACAGTTCAAACACCAATCGGCTCGTGGAAGTCGCTTCCGCCGCAGGCACAGAAGGTATCCTGATCAGCACCCTGGACGATCTTGCCGCCGTAGACTTGAGTAAAGCCGAGGTGATAGGAGTAACTGCCGGTGCCTCGACGCCGGAGGCGTTTGTACAGGACGTCCTGACAAGCCTGCAGCAGCGCACAGACGCCGCCGTAAAAGAAGTGAAACTCGAACAGGAAGAACGACCATACCACGAACCTGAAACGCTGTCCGCATGAACAACGACGAACTCCACGTTTTATACGAAGACAACCACTTGCTCGGGGTCGTAAAACCCTTTAACGTACCTGTGCAGCAGGACTTCACAGAAGACCCGGACCTGCTGAACATGGTGAAGGATTATATCGCTGAAAAATACCAGAAGCCGGGCGACGCGTTCGCTGCACTGGTGCATCGGCTGGACCGCCCCGCAGGCGGCGTCATGGTATTCGCCCGCACGTCGAAAGCAGCATCCCGACTCACCCAGGCGTTCAAAGAACGCAGGGTACAGAAAGAATATCTTTGCATCGTCAACGGACAAATATCACCGCCTAAGCGCCGCGTGAAGCACTGGCTGAAAAAGGATCGCCGTAAAAAAATCGTCACGGCCTATAAAAAACCGGTGCAGGGAACGAAGAAAGCAATCCTCCAGTATCAACGCATCCAGAAAATCGATGATTTAAGCCTGCTGCACGTTGTCCTGGAAACGGGGCGCAGCCATCAGATCCGCTGTCAGTTGAGCAAAATGAATTACCCGCTCTACGGCGACCACAAATACGGCCCTGCGGAAAAAGGCCAGCAACTCGCGTTATGGTCGAAATTTCTCTCCTTCCCTCATCCGGTGAAGGACGAACCGGTCGAATTACAGGCACCACCTCCGCAGACCACGCCATGGACGTTTTTCGACGTGCCTTAGCCTTATTTCTATATAACCCGTTCTGCACTTGGAATAACTTTATCGTAGACATAAGTCAAAAGCGTTGAACAGCATATCCGGCAGAATCTGCGGGTCGGAAAGTTGGTACCCGCGAAGAAAAAGGCAGACATCAATTTCACCTGTGAAATGAAAAAGGGTAAATTACCAATACGCTAATCCAATGCACAACGAAGTATTATTCTAAACTCTCAGAAAAACTCACAGCCAGCCAAAACTCGAGACTTATACAACATCCGAGAAGTAAACATAACAAACAATGAGGAGACGTAACTTATGGCTGACGATCGCCCCAACATCCTTTTCATCATGACCGATGACCATGCCTCTCACGCTATGAGCTGCTATGGAAGCAGAATCAATCAAACCCCCAACCTGGATCGTATCGCAAACGAAGGGATGCGGTTTGACAACTGCTTCTGCACGAATTCAATATGTACCCCGAGTCGAGCAACAATTTTAGCCGGCACGTACAATCATATCAACGGCGTGACCACGCTGGCAACGCCGATGGACAACGAAACCCTCACCTTTCCCAAGATCCTTCAGGATGCCGGTTACCAGACAGCGGTCTTCGGCAAATGGCACTTGGGCACAGGCCCAAAACACTGCCCCACAGGTTTCGACGACTGGGCGGTCTTACCGGGCCAAGGCTTCTACCACAATCCGGAATTTATTTTTAAAGGACCCCACGGAGGTACGCGCAAAAGCACACAGGGATACGTTACAGATATTATTACGGATATGTCTCTCGATTGGCTGAAGCAGCGCGACCCCGATAAGCCCTTCTGCCTGCTGTATCAGCACAAAGCGCCGCATCGACCATGGTTCCCCGACGAAAAACACGAACACCTTTACCTGAACGAACACATCCCTGAACCCGAAACCCTGTACGATGATTATTCCAATCGGGCCGGCGCCGCTGCCGCCGCTGAAATGCGAGTCGGCACCCATATGCATCCGCTTGATGTCAAAGCTGAAATACCCCAGCACCTGTCCGAAAACGAAAGGCGTAAGTGGGCTTACCAACGGTATATCAAAGATTACCTGCGCGTTATCGCCAGCGTTGATGACAACGTCGGGCGCGTGCTCGACTACCTGGATGAAACGGGACTGTCAGAAAACACTATCGTGGTTTATACCTCTGATCAGGGCTTCTTCCTCGGCGACCACGGATGGTACGACAAACGCTTCATCTACGAAGAATCCCTGCGCATGCCGCTCATCATCCGCTATCCTAAAGAAGTGCAAGCCGGCAGTGTGAACAAGGATATGGTGCTCAACACGGATTTCGCCCCCTCGTTCCTCGATCTCGCAGGAGCAGAAATCCCGGAAAGTTTCCAGGGACGCAGTATCCGCCCGCTTTTACAGGGAGGTACCCCGCCGGACTGGCGACAGTCCATGTACTACCGCTACTGGATGCACAAGGCGAATCACAACGTCTATGCCCATTACGGCCTGCGGACACATCGGTATAAGTTGATTTACTACTATAGTGAAGCCTGCGATCAACCCGGCGCTATCGACGAATCGTATGAACCGGAGTGGGAGCTTTTCGATCTGGAAGAAGACCCCTACGAACTGAACAATGTCTACCATGACCCAGCCTATGCGCGGATAATCGAGGAACTTAAAGACGAACTCCATCGCCGTCAGGCGGAAGTACAGGATACACCTGTCGAAGAAAAGGCATAAGTTGCATCTATGCAGCACGCCACCCCAAACCCCACGTGGCCGGTCCTTACAACGTACGGGCAGGAACAGCTCGCCAGAACAGCGCTTCCGCTCGGGGGCATCGGCACCGGTACGGTGTCCCTGGGCGGCCGAGGCGACCTTCGCGACTGGGAAGTGATGAACAGACCCGCGAAGGGTTTCACACCAGCTGACACGTTTTTCTGTCTGTACACCGCGCGACAGGGGCAGAAGGATTGCAGACTCCTGGAAGGCCCGGTTTGGCCGCCATTCGATGATTCGGACGGCTATAAATCGCAATGGTATGGCCTGCCCAGGTTCAGAACCGCAGCGTTCCGTGCGGCCTATCCCTTCGGTCAGGTTCTTCTCGAGGACCCGCAAGTGCCGGTGAACGTCCGGATCGAAGCGTTCAACCCCCTCGTTCCCTGCGACGCGGCTACAAGCGGCATGCCCGTGGCCATCTTACGATTTGTTCTGGAAAACCCCACGGCTTCCCAGGTGGACGCCTCCGTGTGCGGAAACCTCAATAACTTTATCGGAAACGACGGTACAACCTCGTTCACCTGCACAAACAGCAACACTTTTCATTCGACTGAAGGTCTGCAGGGTATCTTTATGGCCTCCGAAGATCTGTCGGACGACGCCGAACAGTATGGGAATATGGCAATAGTCACGGCCCCCGAAGAGAGCGTCTCGTACCGAACAGCCTGGAAAGGTCAGACAACTGCCGGTGCGACATTCCCCAATCTGATCGAGTTCTGGCGCGATTTTGCCGAAGACGGAACGTTACACGAAGAAAACACGGCGGGACAGACGAATCCCACCGCGTCTGTCAGCACGCAACTCACTCTTGCACCTCGTTCCAGCGTGGCAACGACGTTTGTGCTGGGGTGGTGGTTCCCTAACCGAAAGGCATGGATGCAACCCCAGGAACAGGAAGTCACCGCTGATGCAGCCGAATACCGGGTCGGCAATTACTACACCACCCAGTATGCCGACGCCTGGGATGCCGCCTCGCAGGCCTACAAAAATCTCGATACGCTCGAGACAAGAACCGAACGTTTCGTCTCCGGACTTTGCGACAGTGATATTCCGCATGCCGTTAAAGAGGCCGCCCTTTACAACCTCTCCTCCCTACGCTCGCAGACCTGCTTCCGCACCGAAGACGGTAACTTCTTCGGTTGGGAAGGCTGCAGCGCTCAATGGGGCTGCTGCCCCGGCTCTTGTACGCACGTCTGGAACTATGAACAGGCCACGGCGTTTCTGTTCGGCGACTTGGCCAAAAGCATGCGGGAAGTGGAGTTCAATTACGCCACGACGGACCGGGGACTGATGAGTTACCGCGTGAAGCTTCCCCTCAATCGCGCCCAGGAACACGGGCTCGCGGCCGCGGATGGCCAGATGGGCTGCATTATGAAACTTTATCGGGATTGGCAGTTGTCCGGCGATGACGCAATGCTGCAACGTCTCTGGCCGAAAGCACGAAAAGCGCTTGAATTCGCCTGGATCCCCGGCGGGTGGGACGCCGACAAGGACGGTGTCATGGAAGGCGTACAGCACAATACTACAGACCTTGAATTCTACGGACCCAATCCTTTAACCGGCGTCTGGTACCTCGGCGCTTTACGGGCAGCCGAGGAAATGGCAGAATATCTGGGAGAAGTCGACTTCGCTCAAACTTGCCGGGAACTGTATCATGACGGAACGCAGTGGATAGATGACAACCTCTTCAACGGCGAGTACTACGAGCAGGAGTTGCGTACGCCGGCAAGTAAAAAAGATATCCCGGCAGGGCTGACCAGTCCGCTCATGATGAAAACGGCGGACGTGCAGAACCCGCCCCAGCAGCCGCTCGATGGGTGTATGACGGATCAACTCGTGGGCCAATTCCTGGCCAACGTCTGCAACCTTGGCAACCTGTTGCAGCAGGATCATATTCACACTGCCCTGAACACGATTATGCGTTACAATTTCCGCGCGGATCTTTACGATCACTTTAATCCGATTCGGACGTTTGCGCTCCAGGACGAACGGGCTTTGATCTGGGGAAGTTGGCCGAACCGCGAAATGCCGGAATCACCATGTTTCCGCTTTTTTGAAGTCTGGACCGGCGTTGAATACGCTACAGCTTGTCTCATGATACAGTACGGTCTTACGGAGGATGCGCAACGCATTTTCACCGCCGTACGCGAACGGTTCGACGGACGCAGGCGAAACCCGTTCAACGAACCGGAATGCGGCCATCATTATGCCCGGGCAATGAGCAGCTGGGCAGGGATACCAGGCTGGACAGGA
>CAJXKU010000096.1 GCA_913055945.1 uncultured Lentisphaerota bacterium
GCCGCCAAGAAAGCCTGAAGAGAGAACCACCGCGGATTCTGCGTGGTATCGAAGGATACCAGCTCTGCACCGCAGAGTTTTTCCCATTGTGTAAGGTTACCTCCACAAATTTTCATATTTGTGAGTGTAACCTTTAGCAATGGGCCGGCAGAATCCGTCCGTTGGACATTACCATCAATAAGTGCAGATCAGTCCCGATACCTTTGCAAGGATCGGGATTAGTGGTTAGCTTCATATTCTATGGATATCATTCGCACCGATGCGCCTGACTTATTTGCGGTTGTTGCATATCAATGACACCCCATGATTGGGGTATATTTTT
Source organism: uncultured Lentisphaerota bacterium (assembly GCA_913055945.1). Taxonomy (GTDB): domain Bacteria; phylum Verrucomicrobiota; class Lentisphaeria; order Oligosphaerales; family CAJXKU01; genus CAJXKU01. Next base: position 323 of record CAJXKU010000096.1, read on the forward strand.
ATTATTGAAACCCATGTGTAAGCATTGACGGTCTAACGCGTGGGTAAAAGTCAGAGCTCACGCCGGGGGCTACCGACCCGCGCCCCTTCGGGGCGCCGGAATCCCCGGACACGCTCCCCCCTGTCAACCAGAGAGGAGGAAAAAATAATTGGTGGCGTCCTCATCATAGGGGTAGGACCCAGGGTAGCCGGCAAAGGTACCGGGAAGCCATTCAAAATAGCTATTCAAGTGATGTTAAGCCATAGCACCACCCACGACCGGGGCGTTGATGCTTACCCGGCTTTTTACGGTCGCGGAACGCTACACAGAGATAAGTAAACGTAAAGGGAATGAAAGGTGGTGGTGGGGAGAGGATTCGAACCTCTGAAGGCATGTCGCCAGCAGATTTACAGTCTGCCCCGTTTGGCCACTTCGGTACCCCACCTCCTGCTAAAACGTGCGAAACAAACGCAACAGCGTTTGGGAAACGGTGTTGTTGTTATTGCTGCTGTCGGACACGCGTTGTGCGTATTTCACAACTGCCGTAGTTGAAGCGACAGCTTTTTGCAAAGTGTGTAGTACTATATCGCATTGTCGGGGTGTGTACAAGCGGAAGATGACAGGACGTTCGCTGCGTTGCAACGGATCGAGCCAGCCCGATACTCGGGAAGCATCAGGTGAAGGCGGTCTTCGGGCAGTGTCGCGTTCGGCTCTAAGTCAGGAAACGCCTTGTCGGTTCGTGTCGGAGCAATGCAGAAGAAGAGCCTTCAGCTTAATGCGGCGGAAAACAGTCGTTCAAGGCAGGGGCACAAACGCGCGCAGGATTCCGAAAAGATGTGGTTGCTCTATGCTGAATTACGCACCTGACCCGAAGCCCCATTGATTGATTTGTCGGAGTCCTTCATAGACAGTGATTGATACGGCATTGGCGAGGTTCAGACTTCGGGCATTTTTCCCGGGCATTGGTATGGCGTACAGCTCGTTCTGATAGTGTTCATAAAACTGGTGCGGAAGGCCGTGTGTTTCATTGCCGAAGATGAGGTAATCAGACGCAGAGAATTGCCGCTCGTAAATCGATTTTTTGCCGTGGACACTCACGAATGCAGGTGCTTCCGGCTTCTGATCTGCAGTGAAGCTTTCCCAGCTGTCGTGGACATGCAATCGTAAATAGGGCCAGTAGTCTAAACCGGCCCTTCGGATTTTTGTCTGGTCGAGCTCGAATCCTAAAGGCCTGATCAGGTGCAGGGTACTCTCTGTGGAAACGGCGAGCCGCCCGATGTTTCCGGTGTTTTGGGGGATTTCGGGACCCAATAATACGATATGGAACATAGAGCATCCTTTCAAAATGTCGTTGCCCCGGATCCATGCTGCAGCAGATTCGTAATATGCGGTAAAAAGCAGCCATCACCAGCCCTCTCCGGGCGGGGCCTGTAGCCTTGCCCTCCACAGGTTGCATAGCGAACGCTGTGAACTTATATTATAGTTGCTCACTTCCCAGGCACCGGGTATACGGACGTCCGGCGTTGAGGAATTTCAACTCCCCCGGTGTTCGCAGGAAATTTCTGCTTTTGTAAGGAACCGAACCCGGCATCGAACATCTGGGAAACGACGGGACGTTATTCAGAGTTGCACGTCGGAAACGTGAATTCGCACTATCATACAAACCAGTGAAGGAGTAGACCCCTATGGCCACAATCTCAGCACTTCAGAAAGCTCGTGCCAGTTACATGCCGAAATTGCCGAAGAGTCTTGCCAAGCATGGTCCGTTCGTAAAAGTGGAAGAAGGCAATGCCACAGCGCCTTCGGCTGATCAGGCGGCGCTGAAAGAGCGATTTCCCAATACCTACGGGTTGCCCATGGCCTCAATAACCCAGGCGGCCGGCGACGGGACGTCCGAACCGTTGAAGATTGGTGTCATCCTGTCGGGTGGACAGGCGCCGGGCGGCCATAATGTGATCGCCGGTCTGTACGATGCGGTTAAAGCGGTTAACTCAGACAGCGAACTTTATGGTTTTCTGGGTGGACCGAGCGGTCTGGTCGAAAACAAGTACTGCAAGTTGACCGGTGACATCATTGATCGGTATCGGAATACGGGCGGATTTGATATCATCGGATCGGGCCGTACGAAACTTGAGACCGAAGAACAATTCGACAAGGTCGCGGCCACGTGTCGCGAACACGGGATCCATGGCGTCGTTGTTGTCGGCGGGGATGATTCAAACACGAACGCCTGCATGCTTGCGGAGTACTTTCTGGCAAACAATATTGATATTCAGGTGATCGGGTGCCCCAAGACAATCGACGGAGATTTGAAGAACGAACAGATCCCTATTCCTTTCGGTTTTGATACAGCTACCAAGGTGTACAGCGAACTCATCGGCAATATCCTCAGCGACGTGAACTCGGCCAAAAAATATTGGCATTTCATTCGGGTAATGGGGCGGTCTGCCTCCCACATCGCGCTGGAGACGGCTCTTCAGACCCAGCCCAACATCACGATCGTATCCGAAGAGGTTGAACAGGAGGGAACGACGCTCAATGATATTGTCTACCAGATTGCGGATACTGTCCGTCGGCGGGCAGAGGATGGTAAAAACTTCGGTGTGGCTATCATCCCGGAGGGCCTTATCGGTTTCATCCCGCAGATCAACTCGCTCATCAGCGAACTGAACGAGTTGTTGGCAAACAACGAAGAACAGTTCAAATCTCTGCAGTCCGCTGAAGAGAATTGCGAATTCGTCAGCGGCAAACTTTCCGCCGATGCGGCAGAGGCCTTTACCTCGCTTCCGCAGGATATTCAGATGCAACTGCTGCTTGATCGGGACCCACACGGCAATGTGCAGGTGTCCCGCATCGAGACCGAGAAACTGCTCAGCAGCATGGTGGACCATCAACTGAAAGAATGGAAAGACCAGGGCAGATTCAAGGGCAAGTTCAGTCCGCAGCACCACTTCTTCGGCTATGAAGGGCGTGCGGCTGCTCCTTCCAATTTTGACGCGGATTACTGCTATACGCTGGGCTATACGGCGGCCACGCTCATCAATGCCCGCAAAACGGGTTATATCGCGGCTGTCGGAAACCTGACCGCCCCTGCCCCTGAATGGACGGCGGCCGGCGTGCCGTTAACCATGATGATGAACATGGAGCGGCGTCATGGCGGCGACAAGCCTGTGATCGAGCGCGCATTGGTGGAGCTTGATGGAAAACCGTTCCAGCAACTTAAGCAGAATCGCGAGAGCTGGAAGACCGAGGATGATTACGTGTTGCCGGGCCCCATCCAGTACTTCGGGCCTTCGGAAGTGTGCGACCGGATAACGGAAACCCTGCGACTGGAACAGCAGTCCGGTTAATGCTCCACTGCTGATCGGATATAGTCCGCCACGGCACTTTTCTCCGGAGCGATGACGGCGTGACGGGCGGGGGCTTCGTGGATCGTGTCGAGCCCGGGATGCTTCGCAGGTTCCGCCGTACCAAGCGCGAGTTTCACCGCTTCGGGGAATTTGGCGGGGTGTGCCGTGGCGAGGCATACCGTCGGCAGGTGCGGGTCGCGGTTTTGTTCAGCTACGCTTAGACCGACGGCTGTGTGCGGATCCACAAGTGTATGGTGCTCGTCATAGAAGCGATGCATGATGCGGAGGGTATCCTCGCGCGTAGCTGTACCGGAGGCAAATAACGGATCCTCCCCGGAGAGCTGAATCCGGCCGTTTCTCCGGAAGTCTTCCATCAACTGTTGGACCTGTGCAGCATCTTCTCCGCAACGGTAATACAGATATCGTTCAAAATTGCTGGCTACCTGGATATCCATCGAAGGACTCAGTGTGGGCGTAACCCGGCCCTTTTTATAGATCCCCTCCTGGAAGAAGCGCTTCAGGATATTGTTTTCGTTGGTGGCGAGGATGAGGCGGTCGATAGGAGCGCCCATACGATGCGCCAGATATCCTGCGAAGATATTGCCGAAATTACCCGTGGGGACCACAACCTGGACAGGGCTTTTGCCGTTTTTATCCTGCACGCGGAATGCGCTGTAGAAGTAATAGACGATCTGTGCCACGATACGCGCCCAGTTTACAGAGTTCACGGCACCCAGCCGATACTGTTCTTTAAAGTCAAGGTCGCTGAAAAGTTCTTTTAACAGGCGCTGGGTATCGTCGAACGTGCCTTCGACCCCCACGGCATGGACATTGCCGTCCCGCACGCTGGTCATCTGACGTTCCTGGACTTTACTGATCCGTCCTTCCGGGAACAGGATAAAGACGTTCATATTGTCTTTCCCGCGAATCCCCTGAATGGCTGCACTCCCCGTATCACCGCTGGTCGCGCCGATGACGTTCAGGTGATCCTCCCGTTGTTCCAATAAATATTCAAACAGATTACCGAGAAACTGCAGGGCGAGATCTTTGAAGGCCATTGTCGGGCCGTGAAACAGTTCAGCTATGTAGACGTCGTCTGCTTCCGTTATGGGCACCACCTCTTCCGCGTCAAAACGGGCGTAGCTGTTCTGGATCAAATTGCGAAGGGTGTGCGGACGTAATTCGTCGCCGATAAACTTTTGGATGACTTTCTCGGCCAACTTTGGATATGAAAGCGCGCGCCATTCCTCCAGTTCCTGTTGTACGTCAGGTATCTTTTCGGGTAAGAGCAATCCACCGTCAGGGGCAAGTCCGGTCATAACTGCGTCAGAAAAACCTATAGGCTCTATCCCCCCACGGGTGCTGATATATCCTGCGCTTGCGATGTCCATTCCTGTAATTCCTTCATATGTATTGCGGCATCGGGGCTCCGGGCAGACGTCAACAGTTGATAATTTAAAGTCGAAGACCTCTGTTGCCTCTTCAGGAGGTCCAGAGTTCACCAAAATCGCGGTACGTGCGTGAGTTCTGGAGGTCTCACGCCAAACTGTTTCTGCTTGTGATGCCGCTCTCATACTCTAAGTCATTTCTGCGGGCTGTGTATCCGCAATGAGGTGCATATCGTCCCATTTTGAGATTCGACAGTAACGGGGGAGCCGCAGTGCCCGTTACCGGAAGCGTACGTGGAGCTTTTGGTCTATTCCTGGTGACAGATTCAGGAAGCGGCGCAACATTTTTTGTATTTTTTACCGCTGCCGCAGGGACACGGATCATTCCGGCCGACTTTACCTCTCTGCCGGGGAGACTGTTGCGGTGGAGGTTGGGCTGCTTGCATCCGATTCTGCCTGACCACTTCGGCGAGTTCCCCGAAATGGGTGCGCGTATGATCATAGAACATTCTGATGCCTGGACACAGCACGCTGAGTTCTGTCGGCGACTGTGCGCCGCCGGGGCGGTTTTTTACACAGTCACCATGGCACAGGTCGAGATGGGGACACGAGTCGCACGCTTCATTCCATCGGGCTTTATTGGCGCCGAAATCCCGGTATATGGGGGAGGTCTGGGCTTCGGTCCAGCCGGTTCTTGTCACGTTGCCGAGTTTCAAAGCCGGTTCCACGAAGAAGTCACACGGATAAATGTCGCCATTATGCTCCACGACGAAATACTGGTTGCAGGATTTACTCATGTTGCACATCGCGTATTGTCCGTCGACAAGTTTCTGAAGAATGGCGTCAAAATGTCTGATGGAGACTTTATACACATCATCGGGATACCATTGGTCGAACAGTTCGCACTTGAATTTGCCCCATTCTTCACCGTTTATTGCGTACGGAAGCAAGTTGCCCTTTTCGTCGTATTCTACACACGGAATGTATTGCTGGTGGTAGAAGCCGTGATCGCAGAGATACTGGTACACCTCGCGAGCCTGGTCGACGTTTGCCCGGCTGACCAGAACAAGGATGTTGAAATCGACCCCGTGTTCGCGCAAATGGTTGATCCCCTGCATCACCATGCTGTGCGTCGGTCCGCCATTCACCGTGTGCCGATAGTAATCATGGACTGAGGCGGGACCGTCAAGACTGCAGCCGACCAGATAGTTGTAGCGGGCGAAATGACGCGCCGTCGGCGCGTCTATGAGTGCGGCATTCGTTTGTACACCGTTCGATACAGACGCTCCGCTTCGGCCGTATTTCTGCTGAAATTCTGTGGCCTTCCGGAAGAACTCAAGTCCCATTAGTAAAGGTTCACCACCTTGCCAACCAAAGGAGTAAGAAGGCTGTGGTGTTGTTATGTACGAACGCACCATTGCTTCGAGGACATCTTCGGACATGCGCAGCTTTTCAGTGTTGGGATAAAGCTGTTCTTTTTCCAGATAGAAGCAGTAGTCGCACCGGAAGTTGCAGTCTGCGCCGGCTGGTTTAACAAGTAATGAAAAGGGGTCCATGTGCCGTTATGACCTTTTCTTTAGAGCTCGCTGTTGAATTTTGCGGTTTTCTGAGAGGCAGAGCGTGAGGTATTATTCGTTATAACAAGACTCTTCATTTGTCTGAACGTTCCAATCCCTCCCTGCAAGGTACCATACCACATGGAGCTTTTATGCCTTACCATTGCAATGCCATGGTTCAAACGGCGTACGACTGGCGGGCATCACCACGCTTGCGGGGCGATGCCGCCGTTTGAGAGGCGGAGAGAGACAATGCAGCCGTTTCTTCTTAACGGGCACGGCGTTTGGCTTTTCTGAAGACGCTGTCGTTGTCCTCTTTTTCAGCTGACGTATCCTCCTCAGATCGTTCGCTTAGATGCGCTTCCTTGTCTTCGTCTGGGGCTGGGCGGCTTTGCGGTCCCGGTGTTGATCCCCCCGAGTCCGAGCTCGGCATCTGCGCCCCTCCGGCGCGTCGCCTCGCTTTGCGCAATGCACGGACGGTCGCACGGGCAGCTTGTGTCGGGCGTCTTGCGACGGGGCCGAGAACGGCGGTCACCTTGCGGGGAAGGAGATACTGCCATAAAGCTTTGCGCGTGACAATGTCGCTCAAAAGCAGTAACAGAACGGCGGCGGCGAGAAGCTGCGTCAGGAATCCGCCTGCTGTCTGCTGATCAGCCGGCGCTCGGCCTGTTTCTGAAAAAAGGGATTTCACGTGCATCAATCGCTCACCGCCTGTGTTTTCTGCGATGAGCTGCATTTTGTCGATCCCCTCTCGGGCGGAACGCGGTTTGAATTCCGGCGAATAGGGGAGTGTGACAGGTGGGAGCGGTACGGCTTCTCCTTCATTTGTCTTCACGATTCCGTGGTATATGCCGTTCTGGTTAAGGGTGAACTCTGCTTCCATGGTCCGGGGCGAACTCCAGTTTAAGGGGATATTTCGCGTTTCTTTTTCGCCGGGTGGTATCAAGCGGGCTGTTGCTCCGGTACATGATGCAGCCTTCTGCCGAGTCATTTCGAATCTGATGCGCCCGTTGCGTCCCCGGCGGATGATGGTGCCGAAGAGCGATGGGGTTCTGCGATCTCTCCGAATCCATTTTACGAGGGCGCCGAAAAACGGTTTGTACTGCTGCCACGTATCCAGATTGCCGCTGAACGTACCTTCGACCTGGCAGGTCGCTGCGGCCACTTTGCCCAGGCCCCGCTGCCAAAGGGCAACAATCGGGGCTCCCCTTTCATCGCCGCTTACGACCAGCTGGTCCGCGTCAGGTTTGGCATAACAAAGGTTGTAACCGCCGATCGCGGGAAATGTCTCAATCCCCAACTTTCCCAGCCGGGAGATGTTCGGGGTGACGACACAGGGTGTTTGCTCCTTTATGAAGGTTTTCCTGGCCACCTGCATGGTGTCCTGACAGAATACCCGGGGGAGCGCCTGAGGATCTTCGGTGAAAAACATTCGCCCGTTCCCGCGTTGCGCGATGTCTTTCAGCAGCGGCGCGTCAGGGTCGTTTTCCGTGCCCAACCCCACGACGGTGATTGTACCCTCGGCGTTGCGCCATTCGGAGATAAGTTTTTTGTATTCGTCGGGTTGCTCACTGTCAGCGGCATCGGCGAATAACACGATATGTCTGGTGGGCGCATCGCTTTTGTTCAATTCGGCCGCGGCTGCCTTAAGGCCGTTGTATACGAATATACCCCCGCCGCCGTGTTCAATGCTGCGGATGCGGCTCGTGATCGCACCCAGGTTGTCCCCTATACCGGTTAGGGGGAGTTCCTCATGCGCGCTACTGTCCACGGCGAAGACGGTCGCGTAATCCTGGTCCTGCAGAAGGCTCACGGCCTCTGCAGCGGCGCGATTGGCCAAGTCCATTTTGGTGAAGCCGCCAGTCACGGGCACCCCCATGGATCCCGAACGGTCCAGAACAATCCCCATAGCCAGCGGTGGGCGGCGAAATTCCTTCTGCCGTTCCATGGATACCGGCAGGAGTTTTTCCAGCTTGCTGCGGTAGTATCCACCGTTGGCAAAACTGTTGAGGCCGCCGGTGACCAGTAACCCCCCGCCGAGATTGCGTACATAATGGCGGAGGGCGGCATCGGCACGGCTGTTGCACTGAGTGAGGGAGACATTCTGCAGTACGACCGCTCGAAAGGATTCCAGGTATGCAGAACTCAGCGGTTGATCCGGGCCGGCAACGTGTACATTCAATCCTGCTTGTTCCAGTGCCCGACTGAAATTTCCGGGTGCCCCGCCATCGGTGATAACCAGCACCGGGGAAGGACCTGCCGCCCGCGTGGCGATCATCGCGCGATTATTTTCCGGCCGGCTGTCACCTTCCACCTCTACGTGTATTTCGCGGCGCACAAGTCCCGGCGATGCAGCTACATCCTTCAGCGTAAAACGGTTCCGACCCTGCTTAAGGTCTATCTGCTGACGCCGGATCTCTTGGCCGCGCTGTAATTTGAGCGTCGCTTGGCATGCGTTCGGTGCGGTCACTTCCAGGAGCATCTGGTATGGTTGTTCCGCCTGAACGCGTTCAGGTATTCGTACGCGCTTGATCGCCACATCCTGCTTGAGCTCCTTGATGACCGGCAGATAGTAAACGCTGGCATTCTGTTTGTGCAGTTCAGGCGTTACTTCAGAAGGATCCTGGCCGGTGTAGAGTCCGTCCGAAACAATTACGAGTTTACTGGAGGCATTGTCTCGGCAGATTGAGCCGGCGAGGCGGAGGCCGTCGTAAAGATTGCTGGCGTGTTCATAGGCGCCGGCTTTCAGAGCGCTCAGAGATCCCTCCTTATTCATGAGCACCGAGGCTTTCTTCCCGAACGTGACCACTGACACGCGATCCTCTCTGTCCGTATTTTTTTGAGCGAGGCGGATCATTTCTCCGGCGGTATTTTCAGCTTCTTCCCCGGCAGACAGAGACTTATCAACCAGGAAGACTAGGTCATGGCCTTTTCCGCTTTCTCTGAGTACGGGCGTGGACAGGAGTATTCCGCAGAAGAGGATCAACAGAATACGCAGTGGCCAGTTTGCTTTGGGGCCTCTGGCAAACCGCCACCAGAGGTAAAACAGCGGCACGGCAATCAGTAAAGCGAGTGGTTCAACAAGTGTCATTGCGTATCTCAGAGTCAGTTGTTGTAAGTTTGTTCAAGGTGCAGCTTGTGTTGTACGCAACATGAAGCTGAGAGTTCTATCGGCTCAGCATCTGATTTTCCATTGCAGCTCTGTCAAGTCGCTCGTTCGGCATGCGATGTTACCTCCGTAGCGTTCTGTGTTCAGCGACGCCGTTCCAGCACGAACCAGGCTCCCAGAAGGCAAAGAACAGCGGCTGCGGCGAATTCAGCATGGAATAACCGGTTCGATCCGGCTTTCACTGTGTCCGCCTGTAACTGTTGTTGAATGTCTCCATCCTGAGCAGCTTCAGTTAAATCAGATTCCGAAGCGTCGAGCAGATTTGCGTCTGCCTCCGTCACTTCTTCACCTTCGGATAGGATCTTGTATACACCCGGCTGCTTGAGCTTCCCGAAATACACATGACGATCTTCGAATGTTACCCGTTCGTTGTCAGGCTGAATGATCTGCAGCGGTAATGACCATCGAGCGGGCGCATAGAAAGAAAGGGACTCGCCGAGACGGAACGAATGTTTCTTCAGGCCGGGGCTGTTCCGGTACGCATATCTGAGCACATTGGTCACGAATACGGGCCAAGCCGTGCGGCGGAACAAATCGGTTCCCTCAGGGCTGACATTGAGTGTGATGACACCATCATCCAGGGTAATCAGCGGCGTATTCCCCACTGAGGCCAGCGTCATCGCAGCGCCGGTGTCGTAGTCCGGGTCAGCGCGCCAAAGCACCCCCTGCAGTTGTACCCCGCGGGTTAAATCATGGAACGAGTCAGTTACATAAGGGCCGTTATAAACCTCTGAAGTTTCTTCCGCCGGAATTCTGAAAAGCATATTGAACACTGCCTCCCCCTGCTGGGCGGGGGGCTGTTCTTCGCCGGAAAACGTATCGAATCGAATCAGGAAGGGTTTTTCCTGTTGCACGGTGAACTGTGTCTGCGCCCGGATCGCCCGCTGAAGCGGGGTCTTTAAAGCGGGATCTTCTATCCCGATCTTCACGTTCAGTCTGGGGGTGCGGGGAGGCGAAAGACGCAGGTTGTTGTCCAACTTCAGAGCATCGTCCGGCAGGCTGAGGCGTACTTTGTCTGCTCCCTCGGGTACTTCGAATGTCAACGGCACGGATGAGCGTTCGTTAAAGTCTATGCGGCGGCGCGAGACCCGTTCGCCGTCGACAAACATGGTTACCTGCTTTTCATCAGGCGGCTCGCCGAAGTGTTTCGCCAGGGCGAACAGTTCAGTGGGGCTTCGCCAGTGACTGTTGATCCAGGCAGTATTGGGTAAAGGCTTTCCCACCGCGATGGTGTTGACGGCTTCTACTTGTCGGGGATGATCGGTTATCAGAAGAATGTCGCCTTTTTCTCCCGCCATCGCGCGGGCGACCTGGACGGCAGGGCGCATACGGTGTGAAGGCGAGGCGGGATGCCACTTCTGAAGAAT
>CAJXKU010000097.1 GCA_913055945.1 uncultured Lentisphaerota bacterium
CGGAACATACCGGAGACAAAGTCTCGCCGCGGGGTGTCAGGGCGGCTGCGCCGCCCGGCGGGTTGGCTCGTATGAGAACTGCGTTCAGCGTTTCAAACTGCGTTCAGGAATTGCATTCAGCATGTCGTAATCCATCCAGGCTGTAATCGTCACGCTGCACGCAGTGCCTCGTATGAGACTCGGTACCGCGACTGTATGAATCCAAAGCATACTGAAGTATGAACTCTGACGGGCCAAAACCGCGCTATCGATTCGTAGGAGTTCATGCTTCAGCATGTCTGCCGAGTCTCATACTGGGGTATCCGGTGGCTACATCGGCGGTCTCGCTCGTACCTACGCTACAAAACAGCGAAAATACTCGCAAAGCAAAACTCGCCTCGTGAAAAAAGAAACCTTCAGGTAGAAGGGACAATATTAGGAGTCAGAAAAAAGGAGGAAAGGAGGGCAAAATATACTGTCCGTCTACCTACCTGAAGGTTTTTACTGCTGAAGGTACTATATTCAGCCTCTGACTGTTCGCTACCACGAAATGGGTCCTGAGAAAATTCGCCTCAGAATCACTCTCTGGACGCTCATGCCCCGTGCGGCCACCCCGGCAGACTGTCGTCATATCAGTTACCACACGCAATGTGAAATTTGCATTTTCCTTTGATCAATTTGAAACGTTCTGCTTTCTGACTATAGTATCTCACCCTTTCACACTAATTAATCATCAATATATGAAAGTATTCTGTCGCATTAGCAATTATAATAATCAACTTCTTCGGCAATCATTTCAGAATCCGTTTACTTTCGAAAGAGTTCCCATGCAAACGAGGCGCCGAAACACATACCGTTTTTCCCGATCCACCCCCTCATTCACACTCATTGAACTTCTAACCGTAATTGCCGTTCTACTCGTGCTGTTCTCGCTCGTCCTGCCGGCTCTTGCTAAAGCACGTAAAAAAACGTTCACCATCCGCTGCCAGAATAATCTTCGGCAAATCGGCGTAGCGGCTATTTCCATGTACACGACAGACTATGACGGCTACGCCATGCCGGCTGACTTCGGGTCGCCTTTGTACTCCTGGGCCAATTACCTCTCCGGAAAAGACGATATGGGGGATCCTCAACTGTATGCCTGCCCTTCTTACGGTAAACGGGACTGCTTTAATCCTTACGGAGGAACTGCGAGCGCAAGGGTCGGAAATTCAAGCTATGTAATGAACACAATAAAGAAAAATTGCTGGGGATCTGCAACCCTTGATACTGATCCGGCGAAAAGCCGCGGATGGTGCAACGGCACCCGAAATCCCGTACGGATGAATCGTGTCAACCAGCCGGCCTCTACCGTCGTTATGGTTGAAGCGCGCAAATCACTACCGTCAGCGGATGCCCGCGGCATTATACACTTTAACGAAACCGACCGCGGGGGCAGCGGCGCCCTATCAGACACAGGCCATCCTCATCAGGGACGCTTTAATGTCCTGTGGGGAGACAACCATATAGAACCTCGCTTCCATACATCTCCGCACGAGTGGGTGGCCAGGGGAAAGTGACTTCACCGGCGGACGCCGTACGTGGTGAACTGCTTCACGTACAGAAACGCGCGAACAACGAACCATCAGTTACATTAACGGGGCCAACCTTCGACTCTGCAATCCGGAATTTATTGTCTCCCGATGCAGGGGCTTTATATTGTGTCGGTAATAAAACTCGAGCAGAGAGCAAGCACTTCCCGGAAATGAATAACGACGCTTCACAATCAACAATCCGCCAAAGCAAAAATGCTTATCTGAAAGAACAGTTCCAGAAAGCTTTGACCGACACAGGCTATGAATTGCTGCCCGAAGACGAAGTCATAGCTGAAGCATTCCTCAACACAGAGGAGCATGTGAGCCTGGAGGATCTCGTGGAAATGGTCAAGGACCAGTGTCCGGAGATTGATACCACGTTCGCACGACGCACAATGCGGCTGCTCTGCGACCTTGGCATCGCTCAACAGGTAAGACTTAATGATCGGATGGTTTATGAACACCTCCACCTCAGCCTTCACCACGATCACATGATCTGCGTACGTTGCGGGAAAATCGAAGAATTCAAAAGTTCATTGATTGAGCAGGCACAGCGGGACGAATGCAAAGCCAAAGGCATCAAACCCCTGATGCATAAGCTTGAAATCCGTGGCATTTGTCAGGCGTGCAGCGCTGAATCCCCCGCAACTCGACCACTCAGTTCCTGCCTCGGTGGCGAACGGGTACAAGTTGATCACGTCCTGGGTGGTCATGGCATGCGGCAACGCCTTATGGCGATGGGCCTCGTGAGCGGGACCCCTATGCGCGTGCTTTCCAATCAAGGCCCCGTCACGGTGGAAATCAGGAACAGCAGGGTTGCACTCGGCCGGGGCCAGGCAAGTCGAGTCATCGTTAAGAATTCGGAAGAGTAGTTTTGTCATGGAAACGACGCTGGATAAGGCACAGGTTGGACATGAGGTAAAAATTCAAAAAGTAGGCGGGTCATCGGCCATCCGCCTGCGCCTCATGCACATGGGCATCGTCAAGGGCGCAACTGTGCGTGTGGAACGCGTCGCCCCCCTGGGTGATCCTGTGGAAATCACAGTACGGGGATACCAACTTGCAATCCGCAAGAAAGAAGCCGCATTAATCGAAATTACAGAGAATGAACCCCAGCAACACGAACATACCCGAGCTCAATAACAGAAACACTCCCCCGGAGCAATCAACCGCAGATCACCAAACAGCGGTTACACCCCAGGCCTCCGATGCCGGCTGTGAGCAGCCTCGATACCGCATCGCCGTCTCCGGCAATCCGAATGCCGGCAAGACGTCTGTTTTTAACGCCCTCACGGGGGGGAACCAGACCGTCGGCAACTACCCGGGCGTTACGGTCGAAAAAAAGGAAGGCTCCGTAACGTGGGACGGAGATCTTCTGCACTTCGTGGACTTACCCGGCACCTATTCGCTTACGGCTTATTCCATGGACGAAATCGCGGCACGGGATTATGTCATTGAGGAACAGCCGGACGTCGTGATCCAGGTTGTGGACGCTGCCAATCTGGAGCGCAACCTGTATCTGACGACCCAGTTGCTCGAGCTCGAAGCTCCGATGGTGCTCGCCCTCAACATGGTCGATGTTGCCCGAAGCCACGGCACCCGGATTGACGCGGAGAAACTCGAAGCTCAGCTGGGAATCCCTGTGGTCAAAACCATTGGAAACCGCAGAAAAGGCATCGGCGAACTTCTTGCCGCAGCAAAAAACACCGCAACCCGGCGCAGACGGGGAGAAAACATCGGAAAAGATATTTGCTTTGACAGAGAACTCGAAGGTCACATCTCTGCACTCAGCGGGAAACTCTCCGCCGAAGATCTTGCTCCGCACGCTGCCTCTCGATGGACAGCCATCAAACTGCTTGAAGAAGACGACGAAGTTCAGAAAGATCTTAAGAAGCGCTCTGCCCGTTTCCAGGAGCTTGAAGAAACCAGAAAAAAATCAGCACACGATATTGAAGAAATCTACGGCGACGATCCGCCCGCCGTTTTCGCCATGCAGAGGTACGAAATGTGTGCACGCATTGCTGAAGCAAGCACCTCTGTAGTAGGCGGGGATATCCGAACCCTCACAGACAGAATTGACAGCGTGGTCTGTCACAGGATCGTGGGCATGATCACTGTTATCGCCTGTATATACGCTTTGTTCAAAGCAGTGTTCTTCTTCTCCGAAGATTTCGCATGGGTACCGTTCTGGCACGGGGAATTCGTATGGCAGACCCCGAAAGAGGTGGTCGCCCTGCTGTTCGAAGATTGGCTGCCGATGCTGTTTTCCCACATGTCGGACGGTGCACTGAAATCCTTGATCCAGGATGGTGTATTGGCAGGCGTCGGCGGAGTCATGGAATTTGCACCGCTGATTTTTATCATGTTCTTTTTCCTTGCAATTCTGGAGGATTCAGGCTACATCGCCCGTATCGCGTTTGTCATGGATCGGGCCCTTTACACCTTCGGCCTGCAGGGCAAAAGCATCGTCGCGCTTATCGTCTCGGGCGGCATCGCCGGCGGTTGCGCCGTACCCGGCGTCATGGCAACCAGAACCTTACGCGAGGAAAACGACCGGCTGACGACAATGCTGGTAACCCCCTTTATGAACTGCGGAGCCAAGATGCCTGTATACGCAATACTCATCGGAGCCTTCTTTTCTGCTTACAAAGGTGAGATGTTGTTGTTCCTTATCCTGTTGTCATGGTCTCTGGCCCTCTTGGCAGCATTGATTCTGCGGAAAACGGTGATCAAAGGCGAACAAACGCCGTTTGTTATGGAAATGCCTCCCTATCACAGACCCGACCTGCGTTCAGTGCTCTACACTGCAGGTTCCCGATGCTGGCTGTATGTAAAAAAAGCCGGAACGATTATCCTCGGCGTAAACGTGGTGATGTGGGCCATTATGTATTTTCCTCAACAGGAAAAAAAGCAGTTTTTCAACGAACGCCGGCACGCAGCGGAGGAAATGATTCAACAGGCGGAACTGCCCATGGAGCACCTTTCGCTTTTCTCCGGAGAGAACCTGCCGCAAACCCGCAGTTACCTTACCGAATGTTCACGCATCCTTCGCAACTCATCTTCCTTATCGCAGGCAGAAAAACGAATAATGAAAGAAGCAGGTGGGAAAAACAACAGATACAGGCTCGCAAAAAACCTTCTGCTTGATTCATATAAGGAGAAAACAGACGACTCTTCCCTGGAGAATTTCCACAACGAAATGGGTAAAAACGCCCCCCTGCAAATAAGCAAACCTTACCAGGGATTCCGCAAACGTATGTATGAACTGGACGAGAAAGCCGCGGCGCACCAATTGAAACATTCAATCGCCGGCGTTGCCGGAAGAGCCATCACGCCGGTTACCGAGCTGGCAGGATTCGAGTGGAAAACCAACATCGCCCTCATCGGCGGCTTCGCAGCAAAGGAGATCATTGTCAGCACTCTGGGATCCGCCTACAGTCTAAGCGCTGCCAACCCCCCCGGCACATACAAAGAAAACGGAAAGAGCTCCGACAGTCGTCTCGTCCAACGAATCCGGGCTGACTGGTCCCCGCTGCAGGCATTCACCCTGATGATTTTCGTCATGATCTACGCACCCTGTGTGGTTACAATCACGGTGCTTGGACGGGAAGCAGGACATTGGAAATGGGCGCTTTTCTCCACAGGCTACAACACATTGCTGGCATTTTGTCTGGCCGTACTCGTGTATCAGACAGGATCCGCGCTGGGAATAGGAATATAAGGAGGGAGCTTATGATTCAGAAAGTTATCGCTGTCTTACTCGTGTTGATTGCGTTGGCTCTGGTGGTGCTCAAATTCTATCGCCAGATGAAAGGAACGTCCGGCTCCAGTTGTCCCTTCTGCGATAAAGCCTGCAATACCGAAGACAAGGACGAAGATCGCTCCTCCCCCCCCGTTGCAACGGATGCGGAGAATGAACACGAGAGGCAGGAATAGTCCCTCGGCATCCGCCTGCCCCGCCCTTTTCGCGCGCGATGTGCGGTGGGCAATCCCGGACACCCCCCGGATCACGCCGGGGGCTACCCACCCGCGCCCCTTCGGGGCGCCGGAATCCCCAGACGCCCTCCCGCCGACACCGATACACCGATACACCGATACACCGATACACCGGTACACCGGAATACCGGCAATACCAGCCCACCGCCCCCGGACCGCAAAGCGGTTTTAGTGGAAAATGAAACCACTATTGAATGTTAAAGTCCGTTAAGAACCCCGAACCCAGAACCCCGATAACCACTAACCCACTCACCGTCTCGCCGATTCACTGAGTCACTGACACACCGCTTCACCGGCTTTTCCCAGAGCGCTTCCGTTTCTTTTTCGCCCTCTTCCCCTTCTCGAAACTCGCTTCTCCTTCGGCTCCCGCTACGGCCGCACGGCTGCCGCTGAGTTCAGTGGGCGCTCGATGGTGGCCGACCAGGACCAGCTCAATCGGCAGCCCCCCATACGGGAAAAACGCCGCCCGCAACTGGTTGCGCAGGAACTGCAGATAATTCTTCGAAAACGCCTCTTTCTTATTGACAAAAAACTTGAACGTAGGAGGCGCGTTCTGCACCATTGTGGCGTAGTAAATTTTGGGGGCAACGCCGATCCCTTTATGCACACCCGGCGGTGTGGTCTGCACCAGGTCACTCAGGAAACGGTTGAGTACCCCGGTGGGAATCGTCGTATTCAGTTCTTCTCTGATATCCAACACAACTTCGGGAATGCCTTCAAGATTCTCTCCTGTCAATGCTGACACAGGCAAAACCGGACAGTGAGCCATAAACGGAAGCAAGGCGTCAATCAGCTGACAGAATTCCTCCCCAGGCATTCGATCTTCAATGAGGTCCCACTTATTGCCCACAATAATACACGGCTTCTTATGCTTCTGAATGATATGGGCAATCCTTCGATCCTGTGCCGTGGCCGGAGACATAGCGTCCAGCACGAGCAACGCCACGTCGCAGTTTTCTATTGATCTCTCTGCTCGCCGAACACTGAAATGCTCCACCGGCGTATCCAGCTTTTTACGCGCTCGAAAACCGCTCGTATCCACCAGCGTTACCGGCACGGTTTCATCTTCACACTCTATATCCAGCGGCAACTCAACCGCGTCGCGTGTTGTACCGGGCATATCGCTGACAACAACACGATCATCCCCGAACAGTGTATTGATCACGGCCGACTTACCTACATTGGGACGGCCTGCCACCGCGAGTCTTAAACGTCCCGGGACGGAAAGCCCTGCTTCGGGATGTTCTTCGGCCGCACGCCGGGGGAGCCGTGCAAATGTTTCGTCCAGAAGATCGTCTATGCCGCGGGAATGTGAACTGGAAACCGGTATAACTTCCGAAAAACCGAACACTGCGAAATCACCGTATGCGTGATTTTCCAGCTCCGCATTATCACACTTATTGGCCGCAATCACCACACGCTCACTGTACGGATACAGAAGCTCCGCCATTTCTTTGTCCAAAGGCGTTGCCCCTTCCTGCGCATCCACGACCCAGATCAGAACGCCCGCCTCCTGAATAACAGCATTGATCTGCTCCCGGATCGTTTGGTGCAGAACGGCTTCATCCGACTGATCCGACGCGAAGGCCAAACCACCGGTATCTACGAGAAGGCATTGGCGGCCGTCATGGTGCACAGGAGCAGTCACCCGATCCCGCGTAACCCCCGGCTCGCCGTGGACAATCGATATTCTCTTACCGGCAATCCGGTTGAATAAAGACGATTTCCCGGTATTCGGGCGTCCAACGAGCCCCACTAACGGAAGTTGTCTGTCATGCTCATTCGTCGTCATCTTCACCACACAGATTATTTATGGCGTAATCCAGTCGCCTGCACGCGGCTTCCCGGCCGAGAACCGCGAGGGTCTCGTAGATACCGGCACCCACTGTACGCCCGGTGACAGCCACTCGCAATGGCTGGTTCAGTTTCCCCTGCTTGATCCCGACCTCTTCAGTGGCAGCGTGGATCGCCTGCTCGATCTCTCCCTCTTCAAAGCTGATGGTCTGAAATTTCTCACGGACACGGCTCAAGGCCTGACGCGTCTCGGCGTTCGTCAGCATCTTTCGGCATGCCTGCTGATCATACTCGGGAATGTCCCGGAAAAAATGCGCCCAGCTCTCCACATCCACGAGTTTCTTCGTGCGAGTCTGCATGAGCTCTGCCACCCTCTGAAACTGCTTTTCGTCAATGTTGTCACCCCATGGCTGCTCGTCGGCAAATTCACGCGCCTGCGAAACAAAATCCTGCACATTCAGCTCCGCGATATACTGCCCGTTCAGATGCTCCAGCTTGCGTAAGTCCACCTGAGCAGGCGTGTGCTGCACCCGATCAAGCGTGAAGGCCTCGACAAGTTCCCCCCTGCTCATTTTCTCACGGTCGTCGCCCGGCGACCACCCCAGAAGAGATAAGTAGTTGAATAACGCCTCCGGCAGATAGCCTTTCGAGCGGAAATCGCCGACAAAGGCATCGCCGTCCCGCTTGCTGTAGGGCTTACCCTGCGCGTTCACAATCATCGGCAGATGCGCATACCGTGGCGGATCATACTGAAGCGCTTTGTACAACAGGATGTGACGATAGGTATTTTCCACGTGATCATCCCCGCGAATGATATGCGTGATCTCCTGCGTTATATCGTCACTGACATTCGCTAAATGAAACACGGGACTTCCATCGCTGCGCACAATCACCATGTCTTTCAGACTGTCCAGCGGCTTCGAAAGCGTCCCTTTTATTATGTCGTTGTACGAAACATTGTGGCGGGAAAAGGAAAGTCTTGCTGCATTGTCGAACGAAAAGCTCTTCCCTCCCTCCAGTATTTCATCAATCGCATCAGGCATATAGAACAGACACCCTCCGTCCGTATCATAAACAGCAAGATCGGCCATCCCCACGAGGCAGGACTTCTCTTTCACCGGCTTACCTTTGCGGGAAATATGGGCGTAGTTCACCCCCGTGGCGTCAATCACCAGCGGTTCGTCGGCGTGGAGCTGGACATCCACCTGCTCAGAATAGTGCACACAATCGTAAGAGCGCGCTTCCCACGGGATACGGAAAACGATCGCAGTCCCTTGACTTTCCTCCCCGGAACGGTAGGCATACCCTTGTTCAAGCAACCACTCAGCCAGAGCATGTTGCCGGTCAAACTGCGTACTCTGGTACAGGGCTTCTTCGTCGTAGTCGAGTCCCAACCAATGCATGCTGTCCAGCAGCGTAGCTATTGCTTCCGGCGTGCAGCGTTCCCTGTCCGTATCCTCAATACGCAGCAGAAAACGCCCGTTCTCGTGCCGGGCAAAAAGCCAGTTAAAAATGGCCACGCGAATATTGCCGATATGCACCTGCCCTGTCGGCGAAGGCGCGAACCGCGCTCGAATTGACATCGCAAAACATCCCCTTTATCACATCAGCTCATCAAGTCCGGCATCCGCCAAGCCCAGAATCCGGATTGTCAGGCCACTTGCGGATCGAAAAACAGCATCTTACTATAAGTCCTATTCACGAAAAAAAGCCGCCGCCCCGCTCACTTACCTCCACCACGTCCACAGCATGTGTTGCGGACCGGAAAGATCCGATCCGCTCATCGGCAGCATCTATGGGGTGACTATGCAGAGGACATTTCGCACAATTGAGAGACGGGGGATATGTGATACTGTCACTGTCAAGTTGTGCGAGCTGTTCAGGAATGCTATGTTGCTTGGCCGGGATCTCTTTTATTTTTACGTGAACAGAGGGACAGAAAATTGGATACGAGACGCACAAAAATCGTCTGTACCATCGGACCGGCGAGCAATTCAGCAGAACAATTGGAAAAATTGATCAAAGCCGGGATGAACGTTGCACGTCTGAATTTCTCCCATGGGACGAGAGAACAACATGCTGAAACCATGGCACTTATTCGCAGCACTGCCCAAAAACAGAGAAAAACGGTCGCTATTCTGCAGGACCTTGCCGGACCCAAAGTACGGATAGGCGATTTTGCGAACGGCCCTGTGGAACTTGCAAGCGGACAAACTTTTGTTCTCACCGGCCGGGATGTGCCGGGTGACGCCAACGAGGTTTCCGTCAATTACAACCCCCTCTCTCAAGAAGTTCACACTGGCGATACGCTTCTGTTGAACGACGGTGCCCTGACATTGACAGTGGAAAAAACCGACGAAAAAGACGTTATCTGTCGCGTGGTCGTGGGCGGCCCCTTGTCCGCACGAAAAGGCATTAACGCCCCCTCCCGATCGCTTAACGTACCATTTCTCACAGACAAAGATAAAATAGATCTTGAATTCGCATTGCAACACAACCCCGACTACATAGCGCTTTCCTTTGTACGCAACGCGAATGACGTGCGAGAAGCCCGAGCATTGCTGGGAGATAAAAATTCGGCTCATCTTCCTGCCTTGATTGCGAAATTCGAAAAGCACGAAGCATTGTCCAACATGTCGACCATTCTGGAAGAAACGGATGGTATCATGGTTGCCCGGGGAGACTTAGGCGTAGAAATCCCTCTTGAACAGGTCCCGCGCGTGCAAAAAGAAATCATCAGCAGAAGCAACCGCGCGGCAACACCTGTGATTACTGCCACCCAGATGCTCGGTTCGATGGCTGTAAACCCGCGCCCCACACGTGCCGAAGCCTCCGATGTGGCAAATGCGGTCCTGGACGGAACCGACGCGGTGATGCTTTCCGAAGAGACTGCGCAGGGAAAATATCCGGCCGAAACAGTCGACATCATGCACAAATTGGCTGTGGACGCTGAAAAAACTTTTTTTGATCGGCAAAGCGATGTAACCGTCATAAAACAATCCGCTCCGGAGGCAGTCGCGGAATCGGCAGCGCGACTGGCCATTCAGGTCGGCGCCAAAGCGATCGTAACCTGCACCCAATCCGGGAGTACGGCTCGCCTCGTTTCCCGAATGAAGCCTTCTGTACCGCTAATAGCCGTTACCCCCGCTGAGAC
Organism: uncultured Lentisphaerota bacterium; assembly: GCA_913055945.1. Classification (GTDB taxonomy): domain Bacteria; phylum Verrucomicrobiota; class Lentisphaeria; order Oligosphaerales; family CAJXKU01; genus CAJXKU01. The sequence goes on from CAJXKU010000097.1 coordinate 10,498, forward strand.
GACATACCGGAAATTAGCTTTGGTGTGGGGCGCAATCCCGTTACTTATGGAACCCGCTGAAAGCGCTGAAGCGATGGAGCGACAGGCCCTGGACAGCGTAACAAAGGCAGATTTGCTGCGCCGGGGAGACACCGTGATTCTGACCGCCGGCTTGCCTTTGCACGCGGCCGGCACCACGAACAACGTAAAAGTCGCCGTCGTATGAGAGAACTGCGTCAGGAACTGCGTCAGCGTGTCAAACTGCGTTCAGGAATTGCATTCAGCATGTCGTAAACATCCATGCTGTAATCGTCACGCTGGACGCAGTCCCTCGTATGAGACAATTGCATTGAGCATGTCGTTACCGCCAGGCCGCGATTGGTCTCTTGTTTGGGGTGCCAGGACTTTGGGCGGCGGTCAGGCCCGTATGAGACTCGCCGGGTAAAAACCCGGCTGAAGCCGGAACTACAAGCAAGTGCCTCCGGGAT